>JAAUUM010000191.1 GCA_012031565.1 Synechococcaceae cyanobacterium SM2_3_2 | reverse complement strand
CCTGAGGTCAGTGAATCAGCGGTTTGGTCTTCAGGGTTGATCAACCAAAAGACTCATGAACCAACAGACTCAATTGACAAATTGACAAATTGACAAATTGGCAAATTGACAAATTGACAAAGACAACATGGCATGAGGGGTTGGGGTTAGCGATGGTTCCGGCACACCAACGATGGCTCTGGGTACGATTGTGGATTGCGACCTTGATGGGATCCATGCTGGCGATCTGGTTGGCGGGCAGTTCCCTTGGGGTGGTCTGGGCACAGGGAAATCAGCCATTTATTGGCCCGGTGCTGCCCAGTGATTCGCCTGTTCAGATGACCCGGTTCAGATCGACCCGGTTCAGATTGACCCGGTTCAGATTGACCCCGTTCAGATTGACCCCGTTCAGACCGAGACGGATACCCCAACCCCTGATTTAGGGATCCCAACAGAGGAACCTGTCCCGTCCAATACCCCGTCAGCTAGTCCGACAGCCCGTCCAACCTCACTCGATCTGGGGACGGATGTGGTGGTGGGTGGGATCCCGGTTTTGCGCTTGCAGGGGTCTGAGTTTACCAGCGATGTGCGGGCTCAATCGGTAGCGGTTGTGATCGAGCAGTTCATGACCTTTGAGGACGAGAGCAATAGCCCTGAGATTGAGATTCGAGCGATTCAGGACAGCAATCTGCAATATACCCTGGCCATCGGTGAGCGGAACAATTTCGACAACACCCAGCAATATCTGTTTACCGTCACCTATGCCGATGCCGCCGCTGTTCGTGGGATCCCGGAGGCCCGACTGTCGGATG
The DNA here is from genome assembly GCA_012031565.1 of Synechococcaceae cyanobacterium SM2_3_2. Taxonomy (GTDB): domain Bacteria; phylum Cyanobacteriota; class Cyanobacteriia; order Thermostichales; family Thermostichaceae; genus JAAUUM01. Next base: position 6,344 of record JAAUUM010000191.1, on the reverse strand, counting down.
TGCAGTTGGTGGCGAACCAATGGGCGCTCCAATTGGAACGAGCGATCGAGAGTTACCGAGCGGTACGCCTGGATGAGTTGCGCGGCCAAGATCCGGTTGTTTTCACCTTTAGCCTGATCTCGGCAGCAGCCATTTTGATGGTGGGCTTTTTTGTCTGGCGGCTGGCTCGGCGTAGCATTCATTTAATGGAGGCTTGGCTCGATCTCAGTCTGGGGGAGAGCTGGCACACCTGGGTGGATGTGGGATCCCTCATTTGTCGCTCTGTCATGGCGGTGGTGGTAGCCCTGACATCACTGCACTTGGCCATCAGCACGATCCCGGCTTTGCGAACTTTGCAGCGCACCTTTTACTTTCAACTGGGGCGTGTTTTTCAAACGGCTTTTGGGGTACTGACCCAACCGCTGCCCAATTCCACCCTCTCCATCGCCAGTCTGATCGTCTTTGCCATTCTGACAGCTCTGGTGTTTGTCATGGCCCACTACGTCAGCCTTGGGCTCAAGGATCGGTTTCTCACCCGTTTAGGGCTGGATCTGGGTACTCAGGAGGCATCCGCCACCGTCTTTAAGTACAGCCTTACTGTTTTGGGAATGCTGTTGGTGTTGCCCTTCAGTGGGCTAAACCTGAGTTCGCTAGCGGTGGTTGTGGGTTCGCTGGCCTTGGGTATCGGTCTGGGGTTGCAGAATATCTTTACCGATTACGTCAGCTATGTGGCGATCTTGGTGGAGCGGCCCATTCAGGTGGGAGATCTGATCGAGGTGAATCAACTCTTGGGCACGGTGGAGCGGATCTATCCTCGGGCCACGGTGGTACGGACATTAGATCGAGTTTTTGTGATCGTGCCCAACTCCCAGATCATCGACCAGAATGTGATCAATTGGAGCTACCGGGATCCCCGCTGTCGCATTCACATTCCGGTTGGGGTGGCCTATGGATCGGATGCTCAGGAGGTGAAGGAGACCCTGTTGCAAGCGGCCAAACAACATCCATTGGTGCTGAGTACGCCGGATCCCCAGGTGTTTATGAGTTCATTTGGCAATTCGGCCATCAACTTTGAGCTGCTGGTCTGGATCAATCGGCCCCAAGATCAGTTTGTCCTCAAGAGCGATCTCAACTTTGCCATCGAGTTGGCTTTTCGACGGCACAACATCACCATTCCATTTCCGCAACAGGACTTGCACATTCGCAGCGCCGAGGGACTACGGGAGTTTTTCGATGTTCGTCACCAACACAACGGCGACCATCGCCCCACCTCCAATCTGGAAGGACGGATCATCTTGCCCCGCAGCAATGAACATCGGCAGGATGCCCGAGCACCGCGATCTCATCTGACCCGCCCCGACTTGGACAGCACTGATCTGGGTAACTCCGATCTGGAACTGAACTAGCAGCCGGGATCCTCAGGCCGCCACTGGGATCCCACCACCCGTAACAGGCGACAGAGTTCTGCGGGTAAGGGGGCCGTCACCACCAAGGGATCCCGGCTGACGGGATGAATCAAGCTGAGGCGGTAGGCATGGAGGGCTTGGCCGGTCAGTTTGACGGGGGTGGACTTGCCAGAGCAGTAGAGGGGATCCCCAACGATCGGATGACGAATGTGGGCGGCATGAACCCGAATCTGGTGGGTACGGCCTGTTTCCAGTTGAAAGTGCATCCAGGTCAGGTTGCCCAAGGTTTCCACCACCCGCCAATGGGTGATAGCTTGGCGACCGAGTTTGGCCTCCACCACCCCCATGCGGAGACGATCGCCGGGATGACGACCCAGAAAGGTATCCACCGTACCACTTGGATCCTGGGGACGACCGTAGACCATGCCCAGATAATCACGGCGGGCAGTTTTGGCCTGGATCTGGGCTTGCAGGTGCTGATGAGCCTGATCGGTTTTGGCCACTACCATGACGCCGCTGGTGTCTTTGTCTAGCCGATGGACGATGCCGGGACGAGTCTCACCGTTGATGCCAGAGAGATCTTGGCAGTGGCCCAACAGGGCATTCACCAATGTGCCGCTGGAATGGCCCGGAGCAGGATGCACCACCATGCCTTTGGGTTTATTGACCAACAGCAGGTGGCTATCCTCAAATAAGATCTGTAGCGGAATCTGTTCGGGCACCAGAGCCGTCTCAATCGGCAGAGGGATCTGGAGATAGAGGTGATCCCCGCGATGCAAGCAGTGTTTCCGCACGGTGCAAGGGCGATCATTGAGCCAGACATGCCCCTGATCGATCAGCTTTTGCAGGCGAGAACGGGACACATCCGCCAACTGCGGTTGAGAGGCCAACCACCTATCCAGGCGTTCCCCCTCAGCTCCGGTCTCCACCCAAAAGTCATAGTCCTCGATCAGCTCTTCAGCCACAGCAGACTGGGATCCCAGATCCTCAGGGATCCCGGTGGTTAGAGAATCAGGCCTTAAATGCTCAGGCAACAGTTGGCTCAAGGGCAAACTCAATCGGGATTTCATATTCAGTAGATATAGATACCCCCTTCTGAGTTGATATCCACCACCCGATCCCCTTCCACATCATCCTTGAGGCCAACGGTGATAGTAACAAGATTGTCGGTGGCGTCTAGCTCGTAGAGCAGGCTCAACACATCAAACGGCGGGCGGCTAACGGTGCTGATATTGAGGGAAGCGGGCAGGCTGCTCACCGCCACTGTAGCTTGATCCCTTGGCTCCAGTTCGGCAATCACATACTCGTCGCTGGTGAGGCCATACTCCAGACTCGCGCCTGTGGTGTTGATCACCACCAACTCGACGGGTTGAGCGGGATCTACGCGGGCGACGGGCTGCCAAAATCCCGGCTGAAAGGTGGTGGAATCTTGAGCCAGGACTGGCACCAAGCCCATGCCAACCCCACTCAACAACAGCACTACTGAGATACCCAACCCAGATCGCAACATGGCTCAACTCCTCAACATCTTCAAACCCTCATTATTTTAGATGGCTGAGAGTCATTTGAAGTGATCGGTGAACACCTCTCAGGTAACTGCCCCCAAACAAGTTGAGATGATTGAGCAAATGATAGAGCTGGTAAAGATGTTTACGCTTTTCATAGCCGGGATCGAGGGGATAGGCCCGTTGGTAGCTCTGATAAAAAGCCGGAGGGAATCCGCCAAATAGCTCGGTCATGGCTAGGTCAGTCTCTCGATCGCCATAGTAGACCGCCGGATCAAAAAGAACGGGATCCCCAACCTCATCTGCGCCCCAATTGCCGCCCCACAAATCTCCATGTAAAAGAGACGCTATGGGACTGTAGTCTTCAAACAGGGAGCCAAAGTTCTCCATCAACCGTTCTGCCATCGGGATCCAACTGCCCCCCAAGCCCCTGCCGTCTAGCCAAGCGCAGCTGATAGCCCAAGCGGTGATCTCGATAAAAGCTGACCCAATTCTCACTCCAGGGATTGAGTTGAGGGGTAGATCCAATAGTATTGGCCCGATCCCAGCCAAAGTGAGGCTTGTTGGTGCGGTGCAGATCAGCCAATTGCTGGCCTAATCGGTCGGCAGTCTGAGGGGTTCCGGCTCCTAGCGAGACATACTCCAACACCAGATAGGCGGTGTCATTGAAAATCCCGCTACAGATCACAGCCGGGATCCGGATTGCCTGGGCTTGGGCCAACTCCCGTAATCCCGCCTGTTCCGCCTCAAACATCTCCACTTGACTGGCCCGGTTGCACTTGACAAAATACGATTTGCCAGAACTGGTGATCAGTTGATAAGCCTGATTGATGCTGCCGCCACCCACCCCGCGATGGGATCTTATGTGACAGGGATCCCCGGTGATGTCAGCGATCTGGTGGGCAATGGTCTGCCAAAGCAAAGAGCTTGGGATAGTCATAAAGATGATGTGAGGGAGATCTATGGCCAGATTCTTCTTCACCTGCTCAATCGCCCCCCCATCTCGCCACAGCCGAAAGTCATGATAGACCGTTGACCAAGCGGGGAAGTTATGGGGTAGATAATGCCAGAGATGGCCAGTGTAAAGAACGGAGAAGATGGCATTACAGATGTTTTTGATAAATCAGTCATGAGGGCACATCGATAAATCTGAAAGAGCCTGTGAAGTAGACATTTGTTCCAAAATGTGACAGGATTTGACACTACTTAAGCACCTCCAGATGAGTCAACAAGGCTTTTGGGATTTTCAGTCCCGACACGAGAAGTTAGCGGAACAGAAAGACTTTCTGATTGAGTTGGATATACTCATCCTCTGGGAAGATTTTCGCCAGACACTAGAACTCATCCACCAAAAGACTCGCAAAAGCAATGTGGGACGCAAACCAATCGATGTCATTTTAATGTTTAAATTGCTGATGCTTCAGCGACTCTACAATATCAGCGACACAGAATTAGAGTACCAAGTCAACGACCGTCTCTCCTTCATGCGGTTCTTAGGGATAGGTTTAGAAGATAAAGTGCCTGATGCTACCACAGTGTGGCTGTTTAGAGAGCAACTAACTAAATCAGATTTGGTACAAGACTTATCCCATAGATTTGATGAGTATTTACAGAAGAGTGGCCATGCTGCTCAGGCAGGACAGATCGTAGATGCCACTTTAGTTCCAGTGCCAAAACAACGAAACTCTAGACATGAAAATGCAGGTGTCAAGGCAGGAAAGGTTCCAGGCTCGTGGCAAGACACCCCTAAAAAGCTTAGTCAAAAAGATATTGATGCTAGATGGACAAGTAAAAATGGCCAGTTTCATTATGGATATAAGAATCACATTAATGTTGATGTGGAGTATGGATTTATCCGTTGCTATGAGGTGAGTGATGCAGCTGTTCATGATTCAGAGATGCTAGGAGCAATCCTGGATAGTGAAAATGCTGACAAAGGGCTATGGGGGGATAGCGCCTACCGAAGTGAAGTGCAAGAGATAGTTCTAGTCTTGCTGGGATTTGAGAGTCATATTCATGAGAGAGCTTATCGAGGCAATCCGTTGACAGAAGAACAGAAAGCTAGCAACAAAGAGAAGTCAAAAATCAGAGCTAAAGTTGAGCATAACTTTGGGAGTTGGGTCAATGAGATGAGAGGTAAGACCATCAAAGTGATTGGAAAAACTAGGGCTAAGGCAGTCATCGGCCTCAGGAATCTAGTTTATAATCTCAAGCGATATGTCTTCTGGAAATAGCAAGAGCTGAAAATCGAGTGAAAACTGTAAATACAGTGTAGATAGAACTACCATCGATAGCTACAATAATCAGCCTGACATGAGCAGGCTGATATGTTTTGTCCTAACCCAGCCTTGATATCTGCCAGTCTTATATTTCCTTGCCATTATTCGAGGTGCCATTAAGGGATCGAGCGAAGTGAGCTTCGATTCATACAGGAGGTATACTATTTATCTTGAGATATTAATTGCATCCGGCTCATCTTGCCAACTCATCTTGAAGTACTAATTTCGAAGGAGTAGTACCAGCCTCCACCCTCTATGCCGTAGGCTTATAACGTCGTGTGGGATGCCGCCATGAGTTCGACCGAAAGAGACTCCTTAAGAACTGCTGCCACACTAGAGCGATCGCGGCAACGGCTGGCTCGGATGGGAGCTTTTAGCTTTTGGATCCAAGTGGTTTTAGGGGTGACAGCGGGCCTCTCCTGGATCTTTGTCATCTTTGGTCGCCTGTTTGGGCGATTTGGCTTTAGTGAGTCGGCGGGCACCAATCTGGCCACCATTACCGTTTTTCTGTCGCTGTTGACCCTGCTCACCAGCTTGTTTTTCACCTTTCGACAGTTCAAGGACGCCCAAGATCTGAATGGGGATCGTCTGTCCCTGTTGGCAGCCTGGATGCGGCGACTTTTATTGGTCAATCTGGCTGGGATCCTACTGTCTGTGATATCTTCAGCAGCCCAGACGGGGGAATTGTTGAGCAGTACTTTATTTGGGCGCTTTTCAGTCACCTTCGAGATCCCCGGACTATTGTTGGCGGTGGCCAGTACCAACATCACCCTGTCCCATTTTGTCAGCTTGGTATTCGTGCTCTGGGTCTTGGGGATCCTTGATCAGCGGAATCCTCTGAATAATTCCCCCTCCTAACGAAGACAACCTATTGGCTTGGGCCAGATTAGTTTCGCCAAATAACACTTTCCACTCATCTGACACAGCGACTCCACCAGGGATCCCATAGCCAGTAGACCTCTTGCACGAATCAACAAGAGGATAAGGGCGGCAAGGTTAGCTCATATAGTAATTTAGAATAGAGATGAGACGCAGTTAGCTGGATAAAAAGGGGACACCCATGCCTTACAGCGTAGACCTTAAAATCAGAGTCCTTCAGTTTGTGGAACAAGGCGGCGGCATCTCAAATGCAGCTAAGCTCTATCAGGTGGGCAGAGCCACTATTTATCGCTGGT
>JAAUUM010000190.1 GCA_012031565.1 Synechococcaceae cyanobacterium SM2_3_2 | reverse complement strand
TGACCAACGCCGCTTTTTCCAGAAAGGATCCGATCAGCATTGTCGAGGTGGAAGAAGGATCCATAGTGACACCTCAATCAGGTGAAAGGTTTACTTGTGAAGGGTTTACTCAGGAGCAAAGCTTCACTATAAATCGCTTGACAAATCCTGAGTAGGATATCCTGATACAAATTCACAAACTTCCTCAGGGCTTTTTCAGGGATTCATGCAGGCTATCCCTCTAACAGGAGATTACCCTTCACTGTCTCCAACTTCCCCAACTGTGTAATTATCCAAAACTGACAGGGGATCCTGGGCAAAGCGAGACTCGGCTTTTTGCATCAGGGTGTCCCAGTCCGTCTCGTTGACAAAGGCAATCGCAGCCTTGGCAGCATCCCGATGGGGGCAGCGATCCCCCAAGACACAGCCGTTCATACAGGCGGTGGCACAGTCAATGGTGGCGGGATCCAGGTTGAGGTCTGTCATCTGTCTGGGGAAGAACGGGTCTGGGATCTAGTCTGACAGATCCGGGATCCCCAGCCAACATCGCCTGATAGTTCTTCACCGATTGGTGGTGATTGATAATTCTTGAGAGAGGTGGCTGCTCAGATGGTCTGCCGTTACTGGGGCAACCGCGCCAACCCCACCCCCCGGTAGAGTAGCCCAAAATTTGGTTAAAGCTACCATCCCTGCGTCGCTAAATCTTGGGCACCCCACTGGCTCATGCCGATGCCGTGGCCAAATCGAGGCCGCTGGGTCACATCCGGGAACCCCTGCAAATAGGGCACCCCCTCCACTCCGACCGTATGACCGCCACTGCTGGAGGAGTACATGGCATTGATGAACTGGTTATCGTAGACCATCACCATGCCTCGGGTGGCCTGGGTCGCCGCCCAAACCGCTGGGGACAAGCGTTCATAGCCACGATAAACCTGAGAACGGGTGTCGCTGTGAACATCAAACCAAGGCCGCGAATTGCGGTGATAGAGCACATAGCTACGGGCTGCCACCGCCTGAGCTTTGAGAGCCTCCCCATGAAAAGAGGATCCCATCTCAAATTCCACCACCCCCGCCACATAGTTTTCAAGGTCGACATAATTGACCGCCAAGACCGTGCCATAGCCCGCCAAAATGATCTCGCCGGGATACCATCGACCTTCTACTGCCACCAGCCCATCCCCTGCCGGACGAATCCTGATCACAGGAGCGGTGAGATTGTTATGGCTGAGGGCGATGCCTTGGGCCGTGGGATCCGCTTGGATCGGCTGCATGGCTGGCAATTGTCCCAGCGGCTTATCTTCGCTATCCAAAATCTGGGCGGGCGTGGAGGTGCCAATCACCAGCGGGGATCCGGTTTGGGCAATCTCCACCCGAACGATCACTTCAGCCAGAGCTGGAGGAGCCAGCCAAAAGGCGATCAACAGGCACCAAAGGGAACGGGGCAAGCCCATATCAGTATCCGATCTAACAGGAACACCCAGGTATAATACCCAAAAACTGGTCACGATCCCATCCAGGTCTAGCTGCCTCAGGACAAGCACATGTCAGTCTCTGTCCCTCATGGAGGAAGCCAGATTCTCACTTATTGCTTATTAACGTCTTGGCCTTGGCCGGGGTGGAGCGGAATCAGCAGGGCCATCGCTCCAGCACCCACAACACCTGCCACCAAAAACTGTACCTCTAAACCCACCCATAAGCAGAGGATCCCAACTGCCACTTGGATCCCACCAGTGAGCCAGTAGGGACGACGAGGGGGATCCACCATGCCATTCAGCCAATGGCCGAGGCCCATTTGGATCAGCCAAAAGATCCCCAGATATTGGGCCAAGGGGTTGAGGGCAGTCCGCCCCACAAAGGTAGCGATGGAGACCAACAGCCCCAAGCCAATCACCAGCACCCAGACATAGCCCACATAGTAGAGGTGCGCCTGTCCCGATCGCCTAAAAGCAGGCAAGCTGGTCTGCCGCACCATGTAGCCTATGCCTGCCAGAGATAAGGCCAACCACAGCCCATTGATGCTGGGCCGTTGAAAAAAGTGGGTGGCCACAAACCCCACCAGCAGAATAATGGCCCAGACCAAGTAGACCCGCCGACAGATTGTCCAGTAGGCACCGGCTGGGGATCCCGTGGTTTCGGTTGCGGCCTGCATTGGTTAGCTCCTCTGGCGTAGGTCGAGATGGGTGGGGTCAAAGCTGTAAAAGGGTACAAAGAAAGGCCCAGGCTGGGGGCATTTAGCCATCCACCACCGTCACCCGTCCCCCCATACTGGGATGAATATCGCAAAAATACTCCTGCGGGCCAACCACATCAAAGGTTATTGTCTTGCTTTCGCCCCTGCGGAGCCGCCCACTAGCCTCGAACTGAGCAGTGTCTCGGGGGGTGACGGTGTGGGGGGTAGAGTCGCCATTGGTGAACGTGACCGTCCCTCCCCGTTGCAGCACAAGGTCGGCGGGCTGGTATTGAAAGCCTTGAATGGTGACCTCGGCAGCAGTCACGGCCACGGGATCTTGAGCAGGTGCGCCAGAATCACCGGGATCCCCAGATTGAGCTACGGTAGCGGGCTGCTGAAGCCGATCCAACAGCAGCAGGATCCCTCCATTCAAGGCCGAGCCTACCCCTGCCAATACCAGTAATCGCCGCGACATCCGCATGGCCTACCCCCAACAAAGTTCTTGAATCAAATGACATGACAAAGATCCTTTAAGCCTGCCATGCGATCACATTCGGGCAATCTCGGGCAATCTCGGGCAATCAATGACATTGCTCGACAGGCTCAACCAACCACCTATGCTTTAATAATCCACATATCCCGAGTATCGGCACTGACAAAAGCCGACGGCACCACCACAATGCTGGGATCCAAGCTGTTGAACACAGCCCGAATGGCGGTGGCATGGGCGATCTCGTTGGGGCCAATGGTGCTGGCAGCAGCCACTAGATCTCGATTAATTAGCTGACTAAAGGCGTCGTTGTAGGCCAAGGCCGCATCATATTCGAGTGCTAAGGCCAACCGAGCAATGTTGGCATCAGAATCCAGATCCCCTTCACCGTCTTCAATATAAGTAGAGAGGTCATAGCTATCGAGAGCCGGAGCTGGGGTGCCCCCCAAGGACTGAACTGCATTGATCAAGACATCCCTATGCTGCTCGTGATCCCCCAGATTTTTGCTGGCCACCGCCAACACGGTTTGGCCCACATCGCTATTACTGAGCAACCCTGCTGCTGTTGAGTAGGCCCAGATGGCTTGCTGCTCCAGATCGATGGCCGCATTGAGGATGGGGATATCGGACGCAAACTGAGCTGAACTGGGCTGGGCTTTGAAACTCAGTACCCCACTGACCCCGGCTAGGAGGCCAGTCAGGAGGAGACCACGACGCTTGGTTTGAGGTGTCCAGTCGGCGGCCAATTGAGCAAGAGAAGGTTTCGTCTGCATGGAAAGTATTCCGAAGCTGTGCAAATTGAGTACGACACACTGGCGTAATTGGATGCTGGTCACTGAGACTAATGGGACGGGATCCCCCCCATCGAGGGGGCTAGCCTTCAGGCAGGGGTGAGGTCTGTTATGCTGTCGGGGTCAATTGTGGTCAGGCTTCAAAGGATCAGTCATGCAAAGTCCTATGCAAGTAGTTGTGAATGCCCTTCTATCCCGTTTGCAACCAATGGCAAATTGGCAAAAATTGGGTCGAGTGTTGGGGTTAGTTGCCTTGAGCTTTGCTCTGGTGGGATGCTCATTTTCCTTGCCTCAGGCTGACTTAGAAGCTCAGGTGCTAGATATCATTCGCAATAATCCCGCTGTGGTCTTACAGTCGCTGCAAGACTATCAACAGGCGCAACAACAGCAGCAGCAACAGGAGCAACAGGCTGCCAGCCAAGCCATTGTGGATGAACTTCGGCAAGATCCTGTCGCCTTTATTGGCACTTCTCCCACCAAGGGATCCGAAAGTAACGAGATTCTATTGGTGGAGTTCTCTGACTTTCAGTGCCCCTTCTGCGCCCGCGCCAAACGCACCATCGACCAATTTATGGACGCCTACGGCCAAGACGTGAAGTTGGTCTACAAGCATCTGCCCTTGACGCAAATTCATGCCCAAGCCTTACCTGCCGCCAAAGCTGCCTGGGCTGCGGATCGACAGGGTGAGTTCTGGCCCTTCCATGACAAGCTGTTTGAGAACCAGGGCCGACTTGGAGAAGACTTGTTTTTAGAAGCGGCTCAGGAGTTGGATCTCGATATCAACCGCTTCAACCGCGATCGCAACAGTCGGGCGGCTGAGCAGGCGGTCAATGCTGATTTGGCCATTGCCCAACGGCTCGGGATCCAAGGGACACCCTACTTCTTGATGAACGGGATCCCGATCAATGGAGCCCAGCCCCTCAGCGCCTTTGAGCAAGCGTTGGAACAGTTGAGATAATGGTGAGATAGTTTTTTGGGTTGACTTTCAGGCGTTGATCGAGGCGTTGATCGAGACTTTGATCTGATCGACTTGAGTTAAAAATCTTGAGCACCCCGGCGGCGATAGCCATGAGTTCTGGCAGCGTGGGGTGCTTTGATTTGGAAAAATTGTCTCCTGCAAAGGGGCTTTGGCGATCACCTCAGATGGGTTTATTGCAGCCATTCAGGTGTCAAAGTCTTCCCCGAAGGGATCCCGAGTTGACAAGAATGTTTACAATAGGTGACGGCGTTCGCTATCGATTCAGCAAAACCCATCCTCAAGGCCCATGAACTTCGATCCTGCGACTTTTCCGTGGCTATCGACGGTGATCCTTTATCCCGTCATTGCAGCCCTGTTTATTCCCTTAATTCCGGCCCCTGAAGGGGATCCCTCCACCCGTGAACATGCCCAAAAGCTGGCGGAGCGGATCCGGTGGTTTGCGCTGGTGATTGGGATTAGTGACTTGCTGATCTTGGTGGCGGGGTTCTACCTCAACTACGACATCAGCACCGCCGAGTTGCAAATGGTCGAGCAGTACGACTGGGTGCCTCAGGTGGGCCTGCGTTGGTCGGTGGGGGCGGATGGCCTGTCGATGCCCTTGATCCTGCTGACCGGGTTCATCACCACCCTGGCGATATTGGCCTCGTGGCCCGTGACTTGGAAGCCGCGCCTGTTCTACTTTCTGATCTTGGCCATGTATGGGGGCCAGATTGGGGTGTTTGCGGTGCAGGATATGCTGCTGTTCTTCTTTATGTGGGAACTGGAGCTATTGCCGGTCTACCTGCTGCTCTCCATCTGGGGGGGCAAAAATCGCCTCTACGCAGCAACAAAGTTTATTCTTTACACCGCCCTCAGCTCCTTGTTCATCTTGGTGGCAGCTCTGGGGATGGCCTTCTTTGGGGACACCGTCACCTTTGATATGCGGGAGTTGGCGGCCAAAGGCTATCCGCTTGGGCTGCAACTGTTATTCTATGGAGCCTTCTTCATTGCCTATGCGGTAAAGCTGCCGATCTTTCCCCTCCACACCTGGCTACCCGATGCCCACGGAGAGGCGACTGCGCCTGTTCATATGTTGCTGGCCGGGATCCTGCTCAAGATGGGGGGCTATGCCCTGCTGCGGATGAATGTGGGGATGCTGCCGGATGCTCACCTGGTTTTTGCGCCCGTGCTGGTGGTGCTGGGCATCGTCAACATTATCTTTGCGGCCCTGACCTCATTTGGACAGCGCAACCTCAAGCGCAAGATCGCCTATTCCTCCATCAGTCATATGGGGTTTGTCCTGATCGGCATCGGCTGCTTGACGGAGCTGGGCATGAGTGGGGCGATGTTGCAAATGATCTCCCACGGATTGATTGGGGCCAGCCTGTTCTTTTTGGTGGGGGCCACCTACGACCGCACCCACACCTTGGTCTTAGAAGAGATGGGCGGCATCGGCCTCAAGATGCCGAAGATCTTCTCGATGTTTACCGTCTGTTCGCTGGCTTCGTTGGCACTACCGGGTATGAGCGGCTTTGTGGCCGAGATCATGGTGTTCTTAGGCTTGGCAACGACGGATGCTTTTGCCGGCCCCTTTAAGGTGATGATGGTGTTTTTGGCGGCGGTGGGGGTGATTTTGACTCCCATCTATTTGTTATCGATGCTGCGGCAGATCTTCTTTGGGCCTGAGAATACTGAACTCACCTCCCATGAGGAGTTGGTGGATGCAGAACCCCGGGAGGTGTTTGTGATCGCTTGTTTGCTGATCCCCATCATCGGCATCGGTATCTATCCTCGCCTGACCACCCAGATCTACGACCGCTCCACCGACAAGTTGGTGGCCACCCTGCGGGGCTACTCAGTTGCCCAAACTCAAACAGCAGCATTGGCTAAAGCTGACCTAGCCGAGACTCTGTTGCCAACGGAAGTGTTGACTGCTCCGGCACTTCGTTAGGGCTGGTGTTTTTGCAAAATTGAGGCAAAGACAAAAAAATTGATACAGAGAAGGGATCCCCAGACTAAAGTTAGGGATCCCTTCTTTTTGGTATGACAGGTTTTTGGTATGACAGGCTAGAACTCTAGTGGATCAACTCAGCCGTCGCATCCATCCGCCGTTGCAGTTCTTCTTCGCTCAGATCATCCAACGGGATCCCTTGAGAAACTGGCAATTCATCCTCTTCATTGAGAGGTGTGGCAGAGCCGATGTGATTAAGTTCGTTGACAAAATCATCCACCCCTTGAAACTGCCGATAGACCGAGGCAAACCGCACATAGGCCACTTCGTTGAGCTGTTGTAGCTTGGCCAATACCATGCGGCCCAACTCCCGGGTGGTGATCTCTTGCGTGTCCTGCAATTGCAACCGTTCCTCGATGCTCTCCACCAACTCTTCCATCTGCTGAACGGTTACCAGCGTCTTTTGGCAGGCACGAGCCACCCCCTGCAAAATCTTGTTGCGGTTGAAGCCCTCACGGGATCCATCCCGCTTGGTCACCATGATGGGCACAAATTCGATCCGCTCGTAGGTGGTGAAGCGGTAACTACAGGCCATACATTCCCGCCGCCGCCGCACAGTCTGACCTGCCTCAGCAGAGCGGGATTCCAGCACACGAATTTCTTTGCTACTGCATCGAGGACACTTCATAACCACGGATCCTTACGGGACGACAGGGCTGCCAATCAGGGGTAAAAGAGCCTGTCAAGCTGATTGGCGGGGTGGGAGAGCAGACCAAGATGATTAAACCGAGTCTATCTCAGAGCTGAGACTGCCAAGGCACTACTACGGGGCACTAC
>JAAUUM010000189.1 GCA_012031565.1 Synechococcaceae cyanobacterium SM2_3_2 | reverse complement strand
CATGGACGACCTATCTAAGGATCAAATACTTGGGATCCCTGATCCAGAAGGAGGGGATCCGACCGTGACTTCTTCTCTGAGCAGCAGCAGCTCACGCGCACCGAGGCCACCCAGAACGCTCAGGGCAACGGGTGACAGTAAGAAACCCGATCATCACCCTCGGGCTAACCTTTCAACTGGATCCCGCGACGGTCTTTGATGCAATGGCCTGTAATCAGCCGATCCACCCATCCGTATTGCCGTTCGTGGCTTCCGCTGCCCCGAGTTGCATCCCAGCCCTAGCAGGAGGGATCCCCGTGGATCCCGTGTTTGACATGCGGGCGTTGACAGACTCCAACGACAAGATCCCAGTCGATGACAATGACCTTTACCCAATTGAGGGCTAGACATGACGGTTCAACCGATTCGCCTATCTGATATCCCGGCCACCGCCAACTATGAGTCGGGGGACACCCTGCTAATCATTAGAGACGGAGCTTACACCAGACTGAACGAGCTACCCCAGGGCCTGCAAGGAGAGCCAGGTCCACCGGGGGAGAATGGCAGATCGCTTGAGGTAAGAGAGTTTGAGGGCTTCATTCAATTTCGGCTAGAGGGCGATACCGATTGGGTGAACTGGATCTCTCTGGAGGAGATCACCGGGCCCGCTGGCCCTGCCGGTGACACCGGGCCGCTGGAGCAGCTGGCCCCGCTGGCCCTGCCGGTAGTGGTGGTGGTGGTTCATTTTCTGATAATCAACCAAATTACTCCTCAAGTGTATCTGGTGTTTTTATAGAAGTTTCTAGTGTTATTCCCAACAATTCTCAATCAATATCTGCTCAATACGTGATATCAGGCACTAATGTGATTTCTATATCAACGGAAGACTCAAACGAAACTATTGAAGTTTCTGTTAATGGCGCAAGTTCACAGGCTATTACAGGATTTGACACCATTGTTATCACCGCATCTGCAAATAGTTCCATTGTTGTTTACGTCTACAAAGAAAAAAATGATTCGCTTTTGCTAGCCTACACAGTAGGAGACGTAGACTCTATTAATTATATCCCAGAATGACCATAAACCTACCTTGGTTTCCAGGTGGGGATCCTACTGCCCCTGCCCAAATATCAGACATCCATAGATGGGCTGGAGACTATTACCAGACCTATGATCTGATTGCTGGTAAACGTATTGTTTTCCATCAGATACAGACATTCGAGTGTTTAATCTAAAAACTCCTTCTGGATTTATTGGTAGGATCGATACAATTATCCAAGGTAATCTTTTGGTCGGGATCGAAAGGTTTACCCCGTTTCGATACCCACAGGCTAACAATTGGGCTGTTAAATACTACAATTGGTTATTGACCTTTTGGAGACAGGGAACCCTCAGATCATTTCCCCCAGCTGAGACTATCCGTGTGGAATTTCCGATAAGAATAGTGTCCGATGCAAGAATAACTTACCTTACTTTTGATACTTCTTTGGGAGATGTCGTTGGTATTCAAGGGTGGTAGAAAATGTGAAATCAGGCAAATCCTGGCAGCCAAGATATAGGCCACTTCATAATTCACTAACTGAAGAAATAACAGACCCTACAAAAGAATCAAATTTCACAGGAAACAATAGGGAGATACTTTTATCTGATAACTGGTGCTTGTATTCTGACGCCTTATTTTTTGACAGATCGGAAAATGGAGATACAAGACCACAGACAACGAATATACTAACAACAATTCAGCAGGAAACAACAAATATAACAATACAGAATGTAGGGAAAAAATGCATTGGTGATTTAACCCCACCACCAGAACCTGTAATCACAGGAACTTTTCTGCCTGATGTACCTTATTCTGTAGAACAAGTAAACAATGCGGTAAATTCTGCAAGATCAGCGGTAAGAGCTCATAGAGAAAACCTATCGTTAGGCCCATGTGACTTTGATTTTTCTAGAGCTTTTACAGCTTTTCCAATCTCAGTGGACGATCCTGATTTTTTAATTTCAATTCCACTAGATATTGAAACGGTATCCAATTTTGTTGGTGATGAAGAGGGAAATTTCACTTTCTCTGAACTATTAATAGTCGGTTATCAAGTTGGTATACAGTCCACAAGTCCGCAAGTAGACTGTCAGATACCTGTTTTTAATACAATCACTGATAATCCAATTTTAGAAAGACAGATATCAAGGGGTGCCCCTGATTGGGTAGACAGTTTCCTGGCTGTAATTCCGGCAAATAATAACTACTGGCAAACTGAGCAAACCCAGACTCCAGGCTTAGGGGATCCGATTTCTCTCTACACTCAATTTGCATTACCACGGGATCCTCTTATCAACGACTTGGTGATTTTGCCGACTAGGCTGGGTTCATCTGCCAGCTTCCAAGTTAAAGATACACCTAAAGTAGACGACAACTCAAACCGAACTGATTCGCCATTTAGCTACTTTGATTGTGATCTAGAAAGTGAAGTAAACTTATCTTATGCTTCTAGTCGAACAACAAATATAGTTAGAACAGCAAGATTTAACAGGGATACAGCAGGTGATCAGGATTTTTGGATTCAATTACAGGATCCAAATATATTTATCGATCGTTACTATCTCGCAAACAACGGAACGGAGCTAGATATTGATATGCCTGACTCAATCAGGATGAAAGAAATCCATACAGCCCTAAATGCTGGACTTTATGGAGATGGCACTGTCAAGGAGGATCCGTTTAGACCACTATTCATCCCTGAACCTCTGGACTCAATCCAACTCAGGGAGAGGATAAAAGAGGATCCCGAGTTTAAGGTGACCTGGACAGATCTTCCCGACTTTCTCAACCAAAGGATCCGATTCATATCTATTCTGCTGGGTCTAGACCTCCTCCCTTTGGATAGACCAAGGACATACAAAACTTTTAAGGGATCCGTTGAAAAGAGAAACGAGGAGACCGATACCCTGGCATCTTTGCTTAGCTACTTGGTGACGGTTGACAGAGAACTCCAACTGAAAACCGGCCTATGGCCCCAGGCAACCTACAACTATGCCCGTGTCGATGACGAGGGTAAACCAGAGCTAGATGTATACCCAGGCATCGCCGATCTTCTCTCCGACATCTTCGCGCTGCTCAGTAGAACCCAGCTTAATTCTGAAAGGTCTGCCCTCTCCTCTTACCGTACTGACATCAACGTGATTGAGGTGGCCAGAGCCATCGGCACACCGTTTGTCAGGGATGAGGTTCCTTGGGATGACGGGGGACTGACAGACGTTCTGAAGTATTCCGGCAATACCAGCTTGGCAGCTGCACTCACTGAAATCGGCCTCCATCTGGCCACCCATTTGCCAGACTTCTTACCAGACAGCTTCTATCAACAGGTTGAGGAAAGGTTGAGAGCAATCAATGACAACTCCCAGAACTGAACGATCGTACAACTATTACCAGCTAGCCCCTGATGTTTTAGCAATCACCCTAGATAATCTGGAGCTTGGGAATGAAATACCTATCCCACAGCCCCCAGATACTTTGGCGCTGTTCACCCAGACGGATCCAGCCCTAAAGCTTGAAAGCCGCTTTGCCCGCCCAACTGTTGATTTTATAGATGTCGATTTTGAGGTGATCAGTGATGATCGCGCAGGTTCTGCCCCCCTAGTCAGGTATGACGGGGATCCCCTATCTCCTAATGGCATCCAACGCCGTAGACCTGTTTCCAGAAGTGGGATCCCCGGTGGTAGCGGATCTCCTGCTGGTGGGGGATCGCCTACTGGTGGAGGGCAAGGGGTTGTTTCTCAAGCCCTCCCAATTGCTTATGAACTACTAAAACAAATTGATGAGTTTATCCCCCCTCCATGTCCTGAGCTAACAATTTCAGAGTTAGTAAATAACATCAATGTTAGGTCTGAAGAAGTTAACAGTCTCATAGCCGCTGCCGAAACAGCAGAAGAGCTTGAAAGAATATCACTACAAACAGGAAGTTTGGTAACTGGCCTGCTTGGTCTTGGCAGCATATTCTTTCCCCCCTTAGCTCCTTTGGCTTTGGGTTCCTTAAAGTATTCCCTAATCACCCAATTCGCCACGACAGGCGCTAGGGTGGCCACCCAGCATGTAGCCCGAAACAACCTGATCCACCGAGCCAGACTATCAACCACCTCATCATTTCAAGAAAACCCAGATTTGGATCCCTGTGAGGTTGAGCAGGCGATCATACCCCGGCCACGGCCAGAAATCTCTTGTGACTGTGTGGCCGCCATCCCCGAGTTTTGGCCCAAGCGGGTTGGTGCCGAACGGCCACAACTGGTGATTCAGTTTGCAGAACGGTTTGAAGATGGGACATTTGGCCCCCCTAATCTGCCGATATCTATCCCGTGGCCCAAGCCTGATGAGGTAGCACAGCCAATAGATTCTTCCCCAGTTGGCCCCTACCAAAAGGGGAACTTCTGGGCAACGCTCACGTTGATCGACAACTCCAAGATCACCATCAACGCGGCAACCCTAGAACTGGCAGAGGACTTGGTTAGGGAAGCTGCACTATTCGTGGATCCAAGTCTTTTGCCTACTCCCCTAGAGCCCAAGTCAGGGAAACGTGGCGGCAATCCGGTTACTCAGCGGGTGGTGTTCCCAAAAATTGCCCGATACTTCCCGAACGGACAGAAAAATGTCTATCCAGAGTGGGAGGTCTACTTCTGATCAGATACCGAAAGGATCCAGGGCGATACCTAATCAAACGAACCGTTATCAAACCACACAAGCAACAGCTCAGGCGTTCACTGTGGAAATATATCGCTCTCCCCGACCCTGAGACCCAGGATAGATCCCCTGTCTCCATCAAAGATTTTGGGGATGAGAAGGGCTACACACGGGGTGGGGTCATGCACCTGATCAAGACTGGCAAGGTGACTGCCATCAAACGCTCGGGCAGGTGGTGGGTCTACCCAGATAGTGGCCCCCCCGACGATCATCTCTGAGATCTGCGCCGCCATTCGTGGTTATATCCTCGACGACTGAATCTCCCGCTTTTCAAGGGATTTCAGATAACTTCGGATCAACGTCTTTACGGCAACTGTATGGCCCGAAAAACCTATTACCTCAAAGTCAATGATGCGGTCTATGTCCAGTTCCAGGGCAACAGCGAAATTTATGGCGAAGAGGGAGACAACATCATTACCGAGCTTGATGTGAGTGATGAGCTGCCCGAAGAGGGCGACGTGTATCGCGGATTAGTTAATTTCCCTCACGTCCGGTTCAATGCAACCTTGGTCGATGACGACGATCAGCCAGCCGGCAACTGTACCCTGATTTGTGGCCCTGCCAAAGTATCTGATGCAATTGCAAACCTGAAGAATCAGATTTTGCCTATGGTGAGAGAAAAATCGCCAAGCTAAGGGTTAAGCAATCTCGGTATGTGACCTAATGGTTTGGGTCTTTAACTCCGAGCTGCCAATGGGGCTGGACTACGCTATCAGCCCTCCTCTGGAGACAGGGCTGTTCAGGGTGTCTCACTTAATCACTGGTCGTCTGCAACAAACGGTGGATGACTTTGAGGTGATTCTAAGGGGGGTTATTGCCCAAGCGGGTCTCTTTGATGATGACCTGTCTATCTTCCAGCCTGAGACTATCTACTCAGGTAAGAACTTTGAAATCTTTCGGTGGGATGCGTTCCCAGAATTTGACGCGGATCGCGTTGCTGTTAAGAGTCTGATTCGGCTTTCCTCTGGTTACTGGAAAGTCCGGATAGACGACTGGATCTAATTGCAAATAAACCTTTTCAGGAGAATTTCTCATGGCTGAACCTACTTTGATTCAAGTTTTTGGCGCTGATGCTGCTGTTGCTAACGACATTTTCACCGCTGACATTACCCAGTTCGCTGTCCCCCTTGCTGGTGTCCCCTCCTCTGAGGCGATTACCGTGGCAGCAATGCTTTCCCTGTCTTCCGTTCAAGATACGGATCCCAATGCTGAAGTTGTAATCTCTGCTCCTGCTGTTAGCCAGCAAACCAGAAACAACGTTAACGAGACCCGCTTCCGTTACACCGTTGACGTTTATCGCCCAGTTGAAGCGCTTGATCCTAGCGATCTGTGAAAGCAGCGATTACTGGTGGATTTGTTTGGTAACTACCCTGTGGATGCCAACAGCAACTATGCAGTAGTCGGATGATCTTTGGGTGTAATCTTGGCCGTTTTCTGGATAGTAGAGCAATCCAGAAACGGCCTTGTTTTTGTTATCGGTACAAATTTATGGATCCGGTTGATCTGGCAAAGATTCTCAGCCCGGTGATTTCTGCCATCTCTTTGCTGGGGGGGATCACGGCCTATTTTTTCGCTGGTGTGCGGCAAACCACTGAGAGACAGAAAAACCAAGCGGTTCATCAGGCAGAAATTGAGCGGGATATCAAAGACTTGCAGACCGAGACGGCCACCCTATCGGCTGAGGTGCATGGCCTCAATGAGCGGGTAACGGGGGGATTTCAGCAGATTTATCACGTGATGGGTAGGGTGGAGGGCAAGATCGATGCGTTTGAGAAATCCAATAAGCAATAAGCGATGGGCCACCATTCTTGGCCTCATAGAGGCTTTGTTGGTCTGGCAACAAGGATATTTTCCAGAGCTGCTTCCCCGGGAGCTGGCTTTCGTTGTTTGGGGGTGGGGCCATTGCGGGACACGGTTTTGTGACTAACCGTAAGGATTGCCCTGATAGCGATGAAGAACAGAGTTCCGTCCCACAGGTGGTGCCGGTGGTGGAATTGTCGCCGCCTGATCCACCAGTGGTAGAAAAGCCGGTACCAGAACCAGTTGACAAATTTCGGATCTCAATGGCCTTTACCGCCAAATGGGAAGGCGGGTTTGTGCATGATCCGGTTGACCTGGGGGGACGGACTAACCTGGGAGTCACTCAGTCCACGTATGACACCTACCGGCGTCAGAAGGGATTGGCACCACGAGACGTAAAACACCTGAACAAGATTGAGGCAGAAGCGGTATACAAAGTCCTGTTTTGGGATCCTGCACGATGCGAGCGGTGTGTCCTGCCGCTGGCCATGGCCTATTTCGACACCTGTGTGAACTTTGGGGTCAATGGAGGTGTTCGGTTCTTGCAGGCCGCGCTAGGGGTGAAGGCTGATGGCCGGTGGGGGGAAGTTTCGGAGGCTGCCTTCATGGCGGGAAACAACAAACAGACGGCTATCAAGATGTGTGAGGGAAGGATTGCCTACCGCCATCAGCGGGTGAGGGAGAATG
>JAAUUM010000188.1 GCA_012031565.1 Synechococcaceae cyanobacterium SM2_3_2 | reverse complement strand
GAACGCGGAAACCACCTCTGACTTTAGTTTTCAATCGCTCTTTCAGGAATCGCTCTTTCAAGCAGTGCCCCGCAACTATGCCGGGATTGGGGTGGCCACTCTTGTGTTGTTCGTAGTCGGCACCAAACTGATTTGGCGAAAGTCTTCTGCTAAAAGTGCTCCTAATCTGAACCGGATGAAAGGGGATCTAAAGCAGTTGCGGGCCGCTCTAGTCACCACCATCGCCAGCCAAAAGGATCTGGAGCGTCAGCATACCGAAGTCCAGCACAAGGTAGCGGAATGGGCCCAACGGGCTGATCAGGCCACCCATGCAGAGGATCCCGGTCTCTTGGAGCAAGCCTTGGCGGAAAAGCGAGTCTACGATCTGCGGTCGGCAGAATTAAACCGATCCCTCCGGGAGGTGAATATCCAAGTCAGTGCCCTGCGGGACAGCATTGGCCAACTAGAGGGCCAGATAAAAGTAGGCCAACATCGGGCAGGGATTGTGGCCTAGCAACAACCCATCACCAGCTCATAACCTGGGTGTTCTGTTGTGGTTGCTGAAAACTGTACCTCCGCCGAACCTCGTAAACGAGCTAGGATCCTAAGCAATCTTTTTTGTGCGTGTCGGATCCATAGCCATGACAGAACCCACCCCCTCTCTGAGAAGTCGCACCGTGACCCAAGGCGTGCAGCGATCTCCCAATCGCGCCATGCTGCGGGCGGTGGGATTTCGGGATGAAGACTTTACCAAGCCGATCGTTGGGCTAGCCAATGGGCAGAGCACCATCACCCCCTGCAATATGGGGATCCAGCCGTTGGTCGATCGGGCAGAAGAGGCTCTAAAGACAGCCGGGTGTATGCCCCAAATGTTTGGCACCATTACCGTCAGTGACGGTATCTCAATGGGCACAGAGGGGATGAGATACTCATTGGTGTCGCGGGAAGTGATCGCCGATGCCATTGAAACGGCTGTCAATGGCCAGAGCATGGATGGTGTGTTGGCGGTGGGCGGCTGCGACAAGAATATGCCAGCGGCGATGATCGCTATGGCCCGCATCAATATTCCCGCCATCTTTGTCTATGGGGGCACCATCAAACCCGGTCACTACGATGGCAAAGATCTGACGGTGGTGAGCGCTTTTGAGGCAGTGGGATCCTATAGTGCGGGCAAGCTATCGGAAAGAGAACTGATGGAGGTGGAGCGACGAGCTTGCCCAGGGGCGGGATCCTGCGGCGGCATGTTCACCGCCAACACGATGTCCAGCGCCTTTGAAGCCATGGGCATGAGCCTGATGTATTCGTCCACGATGGCAGCGGAGGATGAGGAGAAAGCCGTCAGTGCTGGCAAGTCTGCGGAAGTGTTGGCCCATGCTATCGCCCACAACATCCGGCCCCGCGATATCATCACCCGCCAAAGCATCGAAAATGCCATCTCGGTGATCATGGCGGTGGGGGGATCCACCAATGCAGTCCTGCACTTTTTGGCGATTGCCCATGCAGCCCAGGTGCCACTGACGCTGGATGACTTCGAGACCATCCGCGCTCGTGTGCCGGTACTGTGCGACCTCAAGCCGAGCGGTCGCTATGTGGCCACCGACTTGCACAAAGCTGGTGGGATCCCTCAGGTGATGAAGATGCTGCTGGAGCATGGCCTTTTACATGGAGATTGCCTCACCATTACGGGGCAAACCATCGCTGAGGTTTTGGCACCCATTCCCGCCGAACCCCGCGCCGATCAGGATGTCATTCGGCCTTGGGATCGGCCCATGTATGCCGAGGGACACCTGGCCGTCTTGAAGGGAAATCTGGCTAGCGAGGGATCTGTGGCCAAGATCAGCGGCGTCAAAAACCCCAAAATCACTGGGCCCGCTCGCGTTTTTGAATCGGAGGAGTCCTGCTTAGATGCGATCTTGGCGGGCAAGATTCAAGCGGGGGATGTGGTGGTGGTGCGCTATGAAGGCCCCAAAGGAGGGCCAGGGATGCGGGAAATGTTGTCCCCTACATCCGCGATCATTGGGGCAGGGCTAGGGGATAGCGTTGGGCTGATCACCGATGGGCGCTTTTCGGGCGGCACCTATGGCATGGTGGTGGGCCATGTGGCTCCCGAAGCCTATGTGGGCGGCACGATCGCCTTGGTTAAAGAAGGAGATTCCATCACCATTGATGCTCCCGGTCGCCTGTTACAGCTGAATGTGAGCGAGGATGAATTGGCCCAACGGCGGACGATGTGGTCGCCTCCACGTCCACGCTACGAGCGGGGCACGCTGGCCAAGTACGCCAAGTTAGTCTCCAGCAGCAGCCTTGGAGCTGTGACGGATTTGGACCTGTTTGAGCAGGAGTAACCTCCTCAAGGACTCCTTCCGAAGCCAGCTTTACGAATAGCCGCAGAACTCTTGACCCCTAGTCTATCTTTAGATCGCGGTCAAGGGTAAACTTACTTATTTTTTGGGATCCCGTGATCGAAATCACGTCATTGGCCACCCTCCGCCTGGGATACTAGCAACAGTGAAACAAAAATGAAGATAACTCGGTTATCTCATGATTGTGCTGAGTCCAGGAGGGATCCTATGAGCTTGTTGATTTTTTTGGTGATCGGTGGTTTGGCAGGTTGGTTAGCAGGCCAGTTTCGGCTTGGCTACGGCTTTGGGCTGTTGGGCAACGTTCTGGTCGGTGTGGCAGGTGCCTTTGTGGGTAATTGGGTCTTTGCCCAGGTGGGCATTACCACCTTCGGCATCCTCGGCACCTTGATTTCGGCCACCGTTGGGGCGGTTCTCTTATTAGCTCTTTTGAGCTTGATTCGCAGAGCCTAATCGGGATCCAGCTGGGCTAGATTTTCTGCTCAGCTCTCGCCCAAATTTATCAAAATTGATTCAGAGAAAGCAGTGACTAACGTGGCTGCTTTTTTCATAGGATCCCTTGTCAAAACAGCCCTAGCTTGCCCAATTAGGCAAGCTCTATTCCTCAACAGAAGAATCAAAGGATCGGCCTGAGATGGTATCAAGAATGGCCAAGGCCGCAGCGGATCCCGCCAGAATATTTTGCTCCTCACCACCCAAATAGACCCGACCGAAACTGCCGAAAGGTTGAACTTCCAGAATGTTAATTTGGGCCGCTTTTTCGGCGGCATTGGCTGCTAAAGGAGCATAGCCCGCGGGCTGGACTTCCAACACATATAGCGTTTGTCCTGCTAACAGCATTTGTCCCCGCCGCATTCGGTTAATCAGTTGGGTCTGGTGGGGATCAATATTGCGGATAATCTGACTGGAAACGACGCGAGGTTTGATCCGATCTTGTTCTTGCACCCCTAAAGACCTGAGGATGGCTTCGCCAGCAGCGCGGGTATCCCCTTGATTATTGGAATGGATCTCCAAGAGGCCATACAGGCGCTCCACCACCTGCACCCCCGGTTTGACCACGGTTGACTTGAGGGCAACATCAGTAATGCGGTTGATCTCGATGCCAGGTGAGATTTCGATCCAGAGGGAGGTATCTCCTGGCAGAGGCAAAAAGCCAAGGGCCACTGTTCCCAGATAGGAAGCATATTGTGGCTGGAGGCTATCTAAAAAGACGTAGCTGCGAAGTTCGATCCCCAAACTGCCCTCTCCTATAAAGTCGGATCCCAGGGGATCCCGTTGGATGGGGAGCTATCTGGCCAACCACCTCAGGTACTTTATCACTCTGGCGGATGGGAAATCGGAGACGACGGAGGCTACGTTTACAGCCTATTCGTGGAACGTCTGGGAACAAGCTCTATGGAGACTTGGTGACAAGACAACCCCCATGCGAGAGAGCAGTCAAATCAACAACATCACTCTTAGATCTCAAAAAGAGCGGGAAAGGTGATCATCAGGTGGCGATGTTGATCGAAGCTCACCCAGCCTTGATCACGAAAGCGGTTGATCAATCGGGTGATGGTGACGCGGGTGGTGCCGATAGCATTGGCCAAGTTTTGGTGGGTGAGGCGCACATTGAGGCGTACCCCCTGTGGGGTGGGGGTGCCGATCTCCATCGCCAATAGCCCCAACAGGTGTTGTAGCCGATCCTCTACGCGGCGGCGGCCCGACAGAGCTAACAAAGCCTCTGTTTGGCGTAACCGTCGAATCGTATGGCGCAGCAACCCCTGAGACAAAACTTCAGAGGCTTCCACCTCTTGAGATGATAGACGCAGCACATCGACATCCGTCATGGCCGTGGCCTGATAGGGATCCAATGCTGTGAGAGGGGTTCCCACGGGCATGGATGGCCCCGCAAAGCCAATCACCGCCTCATTACCATTGGCATAAAACGTGGAAAGCTGAGCCACCCCTCGACAAATAATCACCCACTCATCAGGTGGCAGCCCGATCACCTGGCCAGTGGTGTAGGGTTCCAGGCTCCGCTCGCGGTAGAGGCTTTCCAGGAGCTGTCGTTCGCGGTTCACCGAGCCGGAAAACAGATTGGACATCGGACGGCCTCCCCGGATCAAAAGGATCCCTTTGGGTGTTACACCCAATACATTAACCTCTGAGGTGTTTGCAAGAGTAAAGAGCAGGTTATGAACCAATTAAGGTTACAGCCTAGTCAGGGATCCGCCATTCATTTGGCCCAGAGGTTGCGCTGAGGGAAGGGTGACAGAGGGGCAAGGCTAGGGCCTGAGGCGAAGATTCACAAGGAAACCAAGCCACATCAGCATGGCCACTCAGAAGGTGTCGTAAACTCAAGATCCTGCCCCTCTATGGGATCCGCCTTCACCACTGAAGGGATCCCGTCAATGGGTGCAGTTTTTAGCCCTAGCAGTCGAGTCCCGAAAGGAGCCCTCGGTGGTCACAACCTCCTCACAATCAACGTTTAATACTCAGCGTTCTCAGCAAATCTTTAGGGCAGCACAGCACTTGATGCCGGGAGGGGTCAGCTCTCCAGTGCGGGCGTTCAAATCTGTCGGCGGGGATCCAGTGGTCTTTGACCGAGTGGAGGGTGCTTATGCCTGGGATGTAGATGGCAACCGCTATGTCGATTACATCGGCAGTTGGGGGCCAGCGATTGTGGGCCATGCCCATCCCGAAGTCATCGAAGCCTTGCATCAAGCACTGGGCAAAGGCACCAGCTTTGGAGCCCCTTGCGCCCTCGAAAATCAACTGGCGGAGATGGTGATCGCCGCAGTTCCCAGCGTGGAGATGGTGCGGTTTGTCAACTCCGGCACCGAAGCCTGTATGTCAGTGTTGCGGCTGATGCGGGCCCACACCCAGAGAGAAAAAATCATCAAGTTTGAGGGCTGCTACCACGGCCATGCGGACATGTTCTTGGTCAAGGCGGGATCCGGGGTCGCCACTTTGGGCCTGCCCGATTCGCCAGGGGTGCCCAAAGCCACCACCAGCAGCACCCTCACCGCTCCTTACAACGATCTAGCCGCAGTCAAATCGCTGTTTGAGGCCAATCCTGACTCTATTGCCGGGGTGATCCTGGAGCCTGTGGTGGGGAATTCTGGCTTTATTCCACCGGAACCGGGCTTCTTGCAGGGCTTGCGGGATCTGACCCAACAGTTTGGATCCCTGTTGGTATTTGACGAGGTGATGACGGGCTTCCGCATTGCCTATGGTGGGGCCCAGGCCAAATTTGGCATCACTCCTGACTTGACCACCCTCGGCAAAGTGATTGGGGGCGGTCTGCCGGTGGGGGCCTATGGCGGTCGCCAAGACATTATGTCAATGGTGGCTCCAGCAGGGCCGATGTATCAGGCGGGAACCTTGTCGGGCAATCCCTTAGCCATGACAGCAGGGATCAAAACGCTGGAAATTTTGCAGCGACCCGGCACCTACGAATATCTAGATCAGCTGACCGCTAAACTGGCCTCTGGGCTGTTGAGCATTGCGGCAGAAACAGGACATGCGGCCTGCGGGGGCCAAATCAGCGGCATGTTCGGCTTTTTCTTTACGGCGGGGCCTGTCCATAACTTTGAGGATGCCAAAACCTCAGACAAGGACAAATTCACCCACTTCCACCGGGGCATGTTGGAGCAGGGGGTCTACTTGGCACCCTCTCCATTTGAGGCGGGCTTCACATCGATGGCCCATACCGACGAGGATGTGGCCTTTACGCTGGATGCGGCCCGTACCGTGCTGACCAAGCTGGGATCCTGACTGTCTCAAGGAGGCTACTGTTAGGCAGATCTGTAGAGGTACGTCCGCGCTGATCGACGCCAGCAACGGGAACGATGGGGCTACACTCAGGCAGGGATAACTTTGAGATCGAACACCAGTCTTGTCTAGAAATAGAGGGTCTGGGAGGATAACTTTTATCCTCTGGTCTATGCTCTGTGGGAGCGATGCTCTCTTTTGCAAACCGCCAGTCTGTCCTTTGCCGTAGCAGATTGTGGGATCCCGTTTGCCACGCCGATTATCCATGCCCAGCCCTCGACGGTATTCCTTGGGGTACTCGTCGAGACGGGTTGTGGGCCGTGGCGGACATTGGTGGGGAGGCTCTCTGCTGGGAACCGCTTGTTTGGTTTTATGGGTGTTGCGGTTGCGGTTGGGGGTGCTGTGGCCAGAGGGCTTTGCCCATTGGTGGCGGGCGATGCAGGTTTCGCCTGTGGGTGTTGATCCGGCGCGGGGGCTGTATCCGGCAGAGCTGCCCGCCTATACCTGGGTGAATAGGGCACTGTTGCATTGGCTCAGTCCAGGGATCCCGGCCCTATCGGTCTTGCAAGGGTTGACGGTGTTTTTTAGCCTGTTGATCTTGATCTTGTGCTGGCACCGGGGCAATGGGTGGAGCGCTGGACTGTGGGCCCTGAGCCCGTGGCTGTTGGATTGGGGCTTGGATCCCAACGCTGAGATCATCGCAGCCTTTTTCTTGCTGCTGGCGGCGGGAGCTGGGTTGCCGTGGCGATTTGGCTGGTTGGCTCTGGCCTGTGTTTTTAGCGCCTATGTCTGGCCGTTTGCGATCCTCTTGGCGGTACTGTGGTCAAGCCAACAGTGGCACCGCTATCGTCTGCGGGGGATCCTGGTGGTGGCCGCTAGCATCGGGCTGAGTTGGTTCAGCATTTGGGATCAGATGGGCTTGGTCAGCTTTCCGGCCAACCAGAATCGACTAGAAGGACTGGCCCCGCTGATGTTGACCCTGGGGCTGACACTGGTGCGGCTCTGTTGGCCATGGACGCAGCGACAACAGGCGGTGATCGCCCTGGCGGTGGCCCCCATCCTGCTGGTGCGGGGGCTGATGGGGCTGGGGGATCCCTTGCAATGGGCGGAAACCACTCGGCTAGGTCTGGTGGC
>JAAUUM010000187.1 GCA_012031565.1 Synechococcaceae cyanobacterium SM2_3_2 | reverse complement strand
AACACTCCTCAAGTCCCCCTTACGACGGGGGTATTTAGGGGATCTCTATCAGATTTAGAGAGATTCCTACCCCACCCAGGGGGATCCATCCTCCTCTCTTCCGCCGATTCTCTCTTCCACATTCCCGACAAAAGCGTCGATACCATCGTCACGGATCCCCCCTACTACGCCACCATCCAATACGCCGAACTCTCCGATTTTTTCTACGTCTGGCAAAACGGATCCTGGGAGACATCTTCCCCGACCTCTATGCCACCGAACTCACCGACAAAGACCGCGAAGCCGTCGCCAACCCCAGCCGCTTCCGCAACATGGGCATCTCCCCAGAGATCCTCGCCAACCAAGACTACGAAGCCAAAATGGAGAACGCCTTCCGGGAGCACTACCGCGTCCTGCGCGATGATGGCGTCATGACCGTCCAATTCAACCACAAAGACTCCGGTGCCTGGGATGTCCTCGCCAAATCCCTCATCGATGCCGGATTCGAGATCACCGCCTCCTGGGCCGTCAGCACCGAAAACCCCCAAAACCTCCACCAAGCCCAGAAAAACTCCGTCTCCAGCACCGTCCTCCTGGTCTGCCGCAAACGGGATCCCGCAGCCCCCCAAGCCTGGTGGGACGACATCCGCCCCGAACTCTACAACGCCGTCGAACACCGCGCCCCCGAATTTGAAGCCAACGACATCACCGGCATCGACCTCTACCTCAGCGCCTTTGGCCCTGCCCTCAACATCTTCAGCCGTTCCTGGCCCGTCTTAGACAGCGCCGGACAAGCCATGCGCCCCGAAGTCGCCTTCATCGAAGCCCGCAAAGCCATCGCCGCCTACCGTTTCCGCAAACTCGCCCAAACCGACACCGCCGGATTCGATCCCCTTACCCAGTGGTATTTCCTCGCCTGGGATGCCTTCCGCGCCCGCGAGTTCCCCTACGATGAAGCCCGACAACTCGCACTCGCAGTCGGCGGCTTCAATGTCTCCGATCTGGCCAAAACCCACAAACTTCTCGACTCCACCAGCGGCACCTGCAAACTCCTCACCCCCCAACAACGCCTCAAAAAACGCGCCTTCGCCATCACCGACCAAGACTTCAGCCTCCGCTACCTGATCGACGGGATCCACGCCATCATCGCCCTCTATCAAGAAGAACAAACCATCGAGCCAGTCCGCCGATTCATGCGCTCCACCGGACTGGTCAGCAACGACACCTTCATGCGCGCCCTCGAAGTTGCCCTCAGAGTCATCCCCCGCATCGGTGATGCCAAAAAAAGGATCCCTGAAGAACAAGCCCTGGCCGATCTGTGGCTGGCAATGGACGAGATCCAAGCCAAAGTCCTCTACGAACAGCAACAGCTAGACTTGACCCAAGGTCAGCAATCTTTAGATTTTGACTCTACTCTTGACGAAGAAGTTGAGTAGCTATGCAACTGCTGGATCCCCAACCCATTGCCACAACCGCAGACATCCTGCTGCACCATGTTTCATGGGAAAAATATGAAGCCTTGCTGGGCATCTTTGGCGACGACTACCCAGGACTACGCCTCAACTACCTAGACGGACAACTGGAAATCATGACCACCTCGGATGATCATGAGCAAATCAAAAAAATGATCGCCCGTCTTCTAGAACTCTATGCCCTCGAAAAAGGCATTGACCTTTACAGCTGCGGCTCTGCCACCTTTCGCCAAAAAGCCACCCAACGCGGACTTGAACCCGACGAAAGCTACTGTATCAACAGCCGCAAACCCTTCCCCGACCTAGCCATCGAAGTCATCATCACCAGCGGACTGGTCAACCGCATCGACATCTACCGAGGCTTAGGGATCCCTGAGATCTGGATTTGGCAAAACAACCAACTCACTATCCAAACCTTCAACCCGACCAAAGCCACCTACGAATCCACATCAAAAAGTCAATTCTTCCCAGATTTGGATCCCGCCATCTTCGTGGAGTATTTGGATCCCACCCAGGAACCCCAAAGGATCCGAGCCTTCAGAGATCACATCAGAGCGGAGCAATAACCATGCAACTTCTGGATCCCCAACCCAAAGCACTAGAATCCAGCTTTGTTCTAAACAATGTCACTTGGGAGCAGTACGAAGCTCTCCTGAATCTTTTTGGGGACAATCAGCCCGGTCTACGAATCAACTACCTACAAGGCGCATTGGAGCTTTGGATGCCCGGACGAGAACACGAACGGATCAAAACCCTGTTTAGCCGCCTGATAGAAGCCTTTGCTGAAGAATTGGATCTGGAACTAAACGGCTATGGCAGCACCACCTTCCGCAATCAAGCCGCCGAACGAGGATTGGAACCTGATGAGTGCTACTGTTTGGGAAATCTCAGAGAAGTCCCTGATATCGCCATCGAGGTGGTTGTCACCAGCGGACTTGTTGATCGATTGGAAATCTACCGGGGCTTGGGCATTCGAGAAGTCTGGGTTTGGCGTGAGGGCAAGCTACTCTTCCATACACTAGAAACCCCTGACCAAGGCTATCAAGTCCTTTCCAGAAGCCAAATCCTCCCTCAACTGGATCCCGAACTCCTCCTCAGCTATCTTCACGAAACCAATCAAACTCAATCCGTCAAATCCTATCGCCAAAAACTCCGAGAATCCCTGTAGAACATATCTTGAAGTCATGAAACATTCATACATCCTAACAGAATGATTCATTCACCTTCATCAAGATCTTAAGTTCTTAAATACAGCCAAAAGTTTCGTCAAAATATCAGAACCTCAATTCCCCATCATAGGATCCCTTCAAGACATGGATAATTCTATTTCGAGATAAACCTGATGAAAGACGCTACCTCAAGATCTCCAAGGCTATCTGTTCTCATTGATGCTGATAATGCCAACCCCAATTTGATAGATGCATTACTTAAGGAAATTTCTAAATATGGTACTCCTCAGGTTAAGCGCATCTATGGCGACTGGACAAGTCCTCAGATGAGTAAATGGAAGGAGCAACTCCTAAAGTTTTCAATTCAGCCAATCCAGCAATATGGCTATACAACTGGAAAGAACTCGACTGATAGTGCCCTCATTATTGATGCAATGGACTTGCTTTACACCAAGAAGTTTGAGGGATTTTGTATTGTTTCTAGCGACAGTGATTTCACTCGACTTGCAAGTCGAATCAGAGAATCAGGATGTCTAGTCTATGGACTTGGAGAAAAGAAAACTCCAGAACCATTTGTAAAAGCCTGCGACAAATTCATATATACTGAGATCCTTGGCAAGGACAACACAAAAAAAGACGAGAAAAAGAAGCCTGATTCCAAATCAAAAGCAAGAGATATTTCCGATTCTCAGTTGTCATTCAAGAAGAAGATCGGGCTTGATGAAGAGACTCTAAATCTCCTGAATGATGCTTATGAATCGGCTTCTGAGGAAGATGAGTGGGCAGATTTAGCAGCTGTCGGCTCTCAACTAAGTAAGCTGTCTCCTTCCTTTGACTCACGAAATTATGGCTATAAGAAATTGAGTGGATTCTTTCAGTCTATTGATCTATTTGATGTCAAAGAAACTCCACATAGCAATAACCCTTCCGCCAAGGTATTTCATATCCGCTTGAAATCTTAATGCAAGTTTGATTCTAATATCTTCCCTTCACATTCAACTCTAGTGGGTCAGGAATTGCAGTCAGGAATTATTGATAGTCCATCAATCCCAGCCCTGGATCCCAGTCCGTTAAGGTGCTTCAAGCTACCCTCTAATCATCAGTCTAAATCAGAGCCATGTCCTCCCTTCGCACTCACTCCTGGCGGATTAGCTATGCCAGCGACAAAGATAACCCCGTCGCCGATTTCTACATCCCTGCTCTGGAATGCGCCATCCAGTACGACCGCAAATCCGGCTATTTCAACAGCAACATCCTCAGCAAAGTCGCCCGTGGGCTGGGAGCCATGCTGCACAAGCAAGGCCGCATCCGCCTCATTATGGGCTGCCAATTCTCCCCTCAAGATCTAGAGGCCATCCAGCAGGGCTACCAACTGCGGGATACCCTTACCCAAACCCTCGATACCCAACTCACCCCACCCACCACCTTTGCCCAGCTCAAACACTTTGAGATACTGAGCTGGCTGATCCAACACGGGATCCTGGATATCCGCATCGCCATCCCCCTCACCCGCAACGGCCTGCCAGACCTGGATCCCCACCATCTCTTCCACGAAAAAGTCGGCATCTTCACCGATTCACAAGGCGACCAACTGGCCTTCAGTGGCTCCAACAACGAAACCACCAGCGGCTGGGAACACAACATCGAATCCTTCCACGTATTCTGCGCCTGGGAAAGCGGGCGAGATCTGGAGCGTGTTCAAGAAGAGATCCACAGCTTCCAACAGCTCTGGGACAACCAACTGCCTCATGTCTCTGTCTTCGAGATCCCCGACGCCATCCACCACAAACTGCTGCGCTACGCCCCCACCACCGCCCCCATCTGGGATCCCCAGCAGGAACACGACAACCGCCCTTTGCCCTCCAACCTATTCGTAGAACCGCCCATCCCGGAGCTACCCCCAGAACAGAATCCCGTCATCTCAGAGCATGACCGCCAAGCCTTTCACACCCTCGCCCACATCCACCAGCATCCTGGCTGCCTCGACTACTGCCTGCAAACCATCCCCGTGGATCCCTGGCCCCACCAAATGAAAATCCTACGGCGGATGGCCGCTCAATTCCCCCGCAATGCCCTGATTGCCGATGAAGTCGGGTTGGGCAAAACCATCGAAACCGGACTGCTCCTGCGCTACCTACTCGTCGCCCAAAAAGTCCAACGGGTGCTCATCCTGGCTCCCGCCAGCGTTCAACCCCAATGGCAGGACGAGCTGCGGGAAAAGTTTAACCTCCACTTCTGGAGTCTCACCCAAGGTTCACTCAGGGATCCCTACAAAAACAGCCTCCCCACCACCACCGATCCCTGGAACACCCAAAATCTCCTCCTGGCCTCCAGCCATCTCGTCCGTCGCCAAGACCGGATGCAACAACTGCTTGCCGCCGAACCCTGGGATCTGGTCATCCTTGATGAAGCCCATCACGCCCGCCGCAAAAGTCCCCAAGCCCGCAAAGACACCCCCAATCGTCTGCTCAGCTTGATGCGACAACTGCAACAGTCCGGCAAAGCCCGCTCACTACTGTTGCTCTCCGCCACCCCCATGCAGATTGATCCGGTGGAGGTGTTTGACTTGCTCTCCCTGTTGGGCTTGAAAGGCTTTTGGAACTCTCCCGATGCCTTCTGCGACTACTTTGCCACCCTCACCACCCCACCCAATCAAGAGATCCTCAAGTTCTGGCAGGAGATGTCCACCGACTACTTTCGCCACGGCGGTCTATCTTGCCCTCGCTTTCAGGCTCATCTGGAGCGCACCCAAAAACTAGCCGCCTATCGCCTCCAAGACCTCTGGCAACAGGGACAACCCATCGTCAATCCCCGTCAAATCCTTGAGGATGAACCCTTCCTCACCCTCTCTCGCCAGTTCCTCACCCTCAACACCCCGCTCAAAGATTTGATGTTTCGCCACACCCGCGACACCCTGCGCCACTACTACCGCCGGGGGCTGCTGGAGCGAGATATCCCCACCCGCCATGTTGCAGATCTCGCCATCGCCCTAGAACCCCAGCGAGAAGCCCCCCTCTACGAAGCCGTCAGCACCTATGTTCGGCATTTCTACAATCTGGCCCAAAAAGAGAACCGTAAAGCCTTGGGATTTTTGATGACCCTCTACCGCAAACGCCTAACCAGTTCCTTCTATGCCATCCAACAATCCCTCAGCCGCCGCCTCGACGCCCTGCTCACCCAACAGGGATCCGGTCTCACTGACGATGATTTGCAGGATCTGGACGATGCTGATGATGCTGTCATCACAGGGTTAGAGTCCTACGTTGAGCCTGTGGATCCCCGCGAAATCGACCATCTACAAGATCTGCTGCGTCAATTCGACAATACGGGCGAAGATAGCAAGTTCAGCCAATTCCTCACCCTGATCCGCCAAGAACTCAGCCAGCGAGAGAGCTTGATTGTCTTCACCCAGTACACCGACACAATGGACTATCTGCGGGACTTGTTGCAGCCCCTCTATGGATCCCTGATGGCCTGCTACTCCGGTCGTGGGGGCGAACAACTCTCTCAAGGCACTTGGCAAAGTTGCCCAAAGGAAACCATCAAACACCAGTTTAGAGAGGGATCCATCAAAATTCTGCTCTGCACCGAATCCGCCAGCGAGGGACTCAACCTCCAAACCTGCGGTGTCCTCATCAACTACGATCTCCCCTGGAATCCCATGCGGGTAGAGCAGCGCATCGGACGCATCGACCGGATTGGGCAACACTATGCCACCGTCAGGATCCACAACCTCTACTACGATGGCACCGTCGAAGCCAAGGTCTACCGCAAGCTCCGAGAACGCATCAACGCCTTTGCCACCGTGGTTGGCAATCTCCAGCCCATCCTGGCCAAAGTCCCTACATTCCTCGAACAAGCCGTCATGAGCGCGGATCCGACGGAAGAAGATGTCCTATTCTCCCAGTTCCAACAAGAGCTGGAGATCCCGCCCCTTCGCCCCTCTCTCGATGACATGGTGGAATCCGATGTCGATGCCGATCTACAAGAATTGGCTACAGGGATCCCCGCCTCTCCCATCACCCCCGCCCAGATAGAAAACCTATTCACCACCTCTCTCAAATCTTTGGGCTACCACTTCATCCCCACCAGCCCAAAAATCTGGACATTGACCTGGGGATCCCTGTCTCATGAGGTGACGTTCTACCCTGAGGTAGCGGACGAACATCCCTCTCTCAGGCTAATGAATCATGGGGATCCCGTGTTTGAGAAAATTCTCAATGCGGCCCTACTCCAGAAGACCTGAATCCATCAATTAACGAAAAAAGTAAACAATCAAACAGAAGAACACCTGACCCAGAAAATAGACGTTGTGTAGGATGCAGTATCTGGAAAACTCCATGAATCAAGTCATCCTAATTGGCCGTCTGACCGCCGATCCTGAGTCTCGCTACTTTGAATCCGGTGCCAATGTCACCCATTTTCGCATTGCCGTAGACCGCCCCAGGCCAAAAGAAAATCAACCCCAAACCGATTATTTTCATTGCGAAGCATGGGGTAAATTAGGAGACATCATCAGCGAGTTCACCCGCATGGGCCACCAAGTCGCAGTCTCAGGATCCATCCACATCGAGTCCTACGACTACGAGGGACAACTGCGCTGGAAAACCTATGTCAAGGCCGAGAACGTCCGCTTTCTG
>JAAUUM010000186.1 GCA_012031565.1 Synechococcaceae cyanobacterium SM2_3_2 | reverse complement strand
GCATTTGGAGCGGGCCATTATGTCCCCACTCGCTGGGGATCCCTATAAATTGGAAACAACTGGGTGTGGCAGGCGAGGAGTGCGGCGCGGTAGGACTCCCCGGCAAGTGGGGATCCAAAAAATTGGAACCCAGTAACATCTGAACAAATAGATGACTTGATAGCCAACGAAGTCCCCACTGGCTGGGACTTGTCTACATTTGCGACAACCCAAGCTAACGAGGCACAGCCCGATGACCAAGACTCTGCTGACCACCATCGGCACTAACGACTACAGCGAAACCATCTATACACTTCGCCGACCAAAAAGCAGACCCAACCCGCTATGTCGCCCAAGCCCTCTGCCAGCTCTTTGACATCGAAAAAGTCATTGTCCTCGTCACCCCCGAAGCCCGCGAAAAACACTGGTCTACCCTTCAATCCTCTCTGACCATCGAAAGTATCGCCAAAGACATCCCTTCCGGTGAAACCGAAGCTGAAACCTGGCAGATATTTGATGTACTGGTCGAAAGCATTGAACCCAACACCCAGATTCTCTTTGACATTACCCACGCCTTTCGCTCCATCCCCATCCTCATCCTGCTGGGATCCGCCTTTCTCCGTAAAGCAAAAAATGTCGATATCCAGGGGCTGTACTACGGACTCTATCGCAAAGAACAACCTCAAACCCCCATCATCGACCTCACCCCCGCCCTGCGCCTCCTCGACTGGCTCACCGCCACCGACAAATTCATTACCACCGGATCCTCTCTTGAACTTGGCGAACTGCTCAAAACCATTCAAAGAGACTTCTACAGCCACCAAAAATCTCGGAATGGGGATCCCAAGCCCACCCACCTGCAAAACTTTGGAGCCACCATCAAAGATATCTCCCGCTCTATCGAACTGATCCGCCCCATCAGCTTGCTAGACAAAGACCTTCCCGCTCTCCAAAGACGCTCTACCCCAGATCTCGACGCCGAAGTTGGCCAATTCGCCAAACCCTTTAGCCTCCTGCTCCAGAGCATTCAAGACAGCTACAGTGCCTTGTCGATTTCCCCTGAAGTTGCCCATGACGAGCGAACCCAAATTCAGAAACACTTCCAACTATTGCACTGGTACGTTGACAAACAGTTTAGTGCCCAAGCCATTCTTCTCGCCCGCGAATGGGTGGTCTCCGCCCTCTGCATCAGTGAAGGCATCCGTAACTATCGAGAGCGGGTTTACCGAGAAGCCATCGAACGGCAACTGGGATCCATGATCGGCAGAGGTGACAACCCCAGCCTCAACCAATCCATAGCCAGCCATGTGGCAGATCCCAAACAGCTCTCAGACTTTTGGGCCAAACTCACTGACTACCGCAACGACATCGCCCACGTCCAAATGCGGCTCTCCCCCTTCACCAGCAAGACTCTCGAAGCCTTTGCCCTCAGCGAACTGATCCCCACTCTTGAAGCCCTCTTTCCCTCACTCACCCAACTTCCCTAATTGGAAAGGGGGCCTTCCAACGCCGCCTATCCTAGAAGCATCGCCCACAGAGATCCCCTCTCCAAGAGGATCTTTTCATTCTTGACCACTGTATAACAACCCATCAGCACACCTCCTATCGGCAGTAAACCGGTCACAATTCAACCATTTTTGTAGACTTGAAAGAAAAATGGTCACCAATGGCAGTTAACCTTACTAGTCTAAAGAGATACTGCAAATATCTTGGGAAAAGTATGTAGCACCCGATAATAACCCTCAACCCCTTATCCCATCAGCACCAGCGTCTTATGCTTCACTACTGGCAAGCCAAACTTTGGGGTCTCCTCCATGATCCCGCCCTCAAGGCCCTGCACGATAAAACAGGTCGAGCCACAGAAGGCCCTTGGGAACTCTTAAAGATCATGGAGGGCTGGCAATCCCCCAAAGAGCAGGGATCCAATAGTCTGGCTAAGCATATCGGCGACTCCGACTTGATCTCCTCCGCCAGCGACCGTTCTGCTATTGGCCATCTGCCCATCGCCATCGACTACCAAACCCAAGACCGAGGCATCACCCTAGGTACCGGCTTAGAGATTAGCCACCTCCTCTCCGGCAAGAAAAACTTCTGGCAATTACAGCCAGATAACCATCGAGACCTGCACAATGTCCGCAACCGAGCCGATTACCTAAAACAGCGGGAACAAGGGGTGATCCCTGAGTGGATCCGTGACGAATCGCAGGATGTGCAAAAGTCTTTTGGTGGTTCTGGCGGTGTTTCCCCCAAGCTCTTTGTGCTGAATTTGATGACGACAGCCTGATGATCATGCCCGCCGAGACGCGGCTACCCGATGGATCCCTGTGGAGTCATGCCAGCATTACAGCAGCGTTGGCCGGTTCCCTGGCAGGCTACACTAACCCCCAAAAGACGCAGGCTCATCTGGCAAGTTTCACCTTCAGCCCCATTCAAGAGCTGATCAAAGCCAGCCGCAAAATGCGCGATTTCTGGGCAGGATCCTGGGTATTGCACTATCTCTCGGCAAAAGTCTGTTGGAAACTCGCCCTCAAATATGGCCCCGATTGCCTCCTTTACCCCAGCCTCTACGCCCAGCCCCTGATCGACTATTGGCTATTGGAAAAGTATCCCCAATTTGCCGATTGGATCCCTCAGCCTGTTTCTCATAAGCTGCTCACCGCCGGATTTCCCAATGTGATTATGCTGGTGTTGCCAGAAGACAAAGTTCAGGCGGCCATGCAATTAGCCCAACAAACCCTGTTGGCGGAGTGGCGGGATCTATCCACCCAGGTTTTCACTCATCTTCAAGGCGAGCAGCAACGATGGATGCCTCATCTGAAGGAAACGGATCCCACCTGGCAGAGTTGGTTAGATCATCAGTGGCAGCACTATTGGGCAGCAGTGCCCATCGGATCTCCCGGTCAGCCCCTCAAAGACACCCAGATCCTCAGATCCAAAGGCGGCATCGAACAGGATCCGTGGGTGACTTCCCAAAACGAGACCTATCATTTGGCAGAAAAGCAGAAGTTATTTCTCGAAAATGAGCTTAAATTTTTGCGCGCGAGTTTCTTAGATAAAGACGGCAATCACCGTCAATACAAACCTGGAGCCAATGTAGGATCCTGGTGGGCAGCGGTGGTGGATCAAACCCGTCGCATCCAATCTGCTTGCAAAAACGCCCGAGATTGGGAGTTACCCGTCGCCTTTGGCCCCGCAGCACAGTTTCAGGTATCGGGCCAGTGGTGCATCCCACTCACCCCGACCAAAAATGGCTGACCGAGGGAGAAAGTCAGCGGTTGTGGATGCGACAGGCAGGACTCTTTGATGGACGAGAACAACTCAATGCCACCGAAACAGTCAAACGAGGCTTGCACAAGATATTGTGTCAGCTCTTTACCAACCTTGATGACACTGAAATTGCTGCTTCCTATCCCGATTTAACAGCAGGTGTGGCAGGTTATCTCAAAACTCAAGACCGTCACCATCAGCGTCATTTTGCAGCAGCTTGTCAAGCCATTTTGGATGCTCATCCCTGGGCACAACAGGTGATCCGAGAGATGCAAGACAAATGGGGGATCCCATGGGCAGACGCTCAAAAACAGCAGCACCACCCCCGGCTACTGAATGCTGGCTGGCTGGTGGAAGATGCCGATGTGGATGATGATACCAAAGACCTCTATGAGCAAGATATTCAGAAGATTGTAGGCACCTACTACCCCAGCAACAATCCCGCCACTTGGTATGTGCTGGCTGCCGGGGATGGGGATGGTATGAGTGAGTGGCTCAAGGGATCCAAAATGGAGACCTACTATGACTATTTGCCGCAACCTCTCCAACGCCTTGCAGATGGACAACCTGACAACATTGGTTATGTGTTTAATGCTCAGGAACTCAAAGAGGTTAAATCTCAGTTCAGCGAGTTTGTCAAAAATACCCCTAAACGAATGGGGCCAGCCACCCACAATGCCC
Organism: Synechococcaceae cyanobacterium SM2_3_2; assembly: GCA_012031565.1. Lineage (GTDB taxonomy): Bacteria > Cyanobacteriota > Cyanobacteriia > Thermostichales > Thermostichaceae > JAAUUM01. The sequence continues at coordinate 3,377 of JAAUUM010000186.1, read as the reverse complement.
TCAGCCGTGCTCTGCTAGATTTTTCCAATCAATTGGTTCCTTATCTGACCGAGCAACGCTATGCCGGACGCCTAATTTATGGCGGTGGCGATGATGTCTTGGCCTACACCAATCTGTGGGAATGGGATAGCTGGCTTTGGGATATTCGCCAATGCTTCAAGGGAGAGGAGGACCCCGGCCATGAGTTTGACCATCAAGGTAACTACTGGCGATGGAAGCATGGCAACGCACCTAAGGGGTTAGACCAACGTCCCCTGTTTACCCTCGGCTCCAAGGCCAGCATCAGCTTTGGCATGGTGATCGCTCACCAATCTGTGCCTCTGGCCATCGCCCTACAAAATCTGTGGGATGCCGAAAAAGCTGCGAAAGGTCATCTGGACAGTACCGGCCAGACCAAAGATGCCGTTCAACTGCGTATTTTGTATGCCAATGGCAACCAGCTCCCAGCCACCAGCAAATTCCAGACCTTCGACAGCTGGCGGCAACTCTTGGCCCAAGACCAAGACAGTGCCCTCTATGAGCAAGCCGCTCAACTCTGGCAGCAACACCCAGCCCCTGTTTTAGAAGGGATCCCGGCCTGGGTGACTCTTTTCACAAACCGCCGTGATGTCTTCAAGGGCGATGCTGAGGCCAAACAAGCCTTTCAGTCTGCGCTTGAAGCATTTCTGAAGGCCATTTGGATCGGTAGCCCCTCCGAACAGCGTGATATCCAAATCCAGAACTGGCTCAAAGCCGCCGCCTTTATGCGCCGCAACCGCACCATCACCATCCGACGCGACGGAGGATCCCTTTCATGACTTGGTTTACGTTATCTCCCCTGGATGTACTGATGTTTCGGGATGCCAAGCCCTTTACGCCCGGAGAGCGAGCCTGGGCCAGCAGCAGCTTCCCCCCCAGCGGCATGTCGATTGCCGGAGCCGTCTTAGCTCATCTAGGGCACAAAGCAACTCTACGGATCCGAGGCCCGTTTCTAAGCTGTGATGAGCTGCTCTATCTGCCTCGCCCTCACCACCTCTATCAAGGACAGCCTCTCACCCCTGTCAGTTGGCTCCACCAAACGGATCCTTATCAACAGTGTCTGTGGGATCCCACTCGTCCAGCCCCTTTGACTGCGGCAGATACCCAGACATCCACCGCCTCAGCCAAGGACAAAGGCCCAGATTACCTCCCTGTCATTGCAATTCTGCAAGCCCAACAGGGCAAAGCATGGGATCTCAGCGAGGGCACTCAGCAACCTTGGGAGACTGAGGTGCGCCCTCACAACACCCTCAAGCCGGCATCCCGGCAGGTAAAAGAGAGTGATGGCTATTTTGTTGAAACCTGTATTCGGCTTCACCCCGGCTGGAGCTTAGCTGTTTCGATTGAAGTCCATAATTCCACCACCAAAACCTGGGATCCGTTGCCCATTAAAGAACCTACAGCTCTCCGGTTGGGAGGTGAAGGCCATCAGGCCATTTTGGGTCCCTGTTCGCCATTACAAGAGCAATGGACAGCGTTGCAAAAACACTCGCATGCCGTTCAACAATCCTCAAAACCCTGTTTGGCCTACTTGGTCACCCCAGGCGTGTTTATCAAAACCAACAACGGGATCCCACCTGTCGGGCATGGCCGTGGGAGTGGCGATTGGCAACCCCTCACCCTGCTAGTCCCCATACCGGTGCGTTAGTGAGTGTGGCCACCGATAAGGCCATCCCCATCAATGGCAGGATCCGTGCCCGCAACGACAGGGATGAGGAGTTTAGTTTGCCTGCTCCACAGGTCTTTGCGGCTCCACCAGGGAGTGTCTACTACCTCAATCAGCCCAGTGAACTGGCCCAAGACCGCGCCAAAAAAGCCAGTGGGGATCCCAATCCCCATCACCGATGGCGGCAGTTGGGCTATAGCGAGATGCTCTGGCTACCCGCAACCGACTGAATCCCATACCCAAGACCGTACCTTTCTGCAAAACCTTAATTCGGAGACTTGACCTATGACGATGAACATGATCTATCTCACCCTGCTCTCTCCTCTCCATACAGGTGGGACAACTCAAGAGGGCAATTTGCTGGGCATTGCCCGTGAATCTCATACCAATTTGCCCTATATTCCCTCCAGCACTATTCGGGGCCGGTTGCGGGCGAATGTACTTGACCAGGAGAAGAAGTTTGCTCTATTTGGGAATGAAATTGCTGATGGAGTGCAACTTGAGCAGGGATCCATTTGGATTGGGGATGGATCCCTACTGTGGATCCCGGTGTCGTCTCTCAGTCATGGGGTGGTATGGATAACTTGTCCCTTGCTGTTAAAGCGATGGATCAGAGCTTCTGGGCAGAAGGTTTCGTCTGTACCGTCGGAATACAGCACCAGTTTAGGAACAGATAAGCCTATCTACCTGAAAGATGCAATTTTGCGGGATGGGTTAAAACCCTGGGAAGGCTGGAAAGATTTTGTAAAGGATCCGAACATCGAGCGTGTAATTGTACTGCCAGATCAGCACTGTGCAACCTTGATCCAGATGAGCTTATGGCGGCAGGTGAAGGTGAAGTTAGATGAGCACAAGGTTGTGGATGGAGGGTTCCGTTATGAAGAAGCCATTCCGCCAGATAGTTTGATGTATTTCACCTGGGGAGTTACAGCTAAAGCTAATGGAACCTCAAAGAAAGCCCTTAGTGACTTTCAAGAGTTATTGACACCCGACCATGTGATGCAAATCGGTGGACAAGAAAGTTTGGGACGTGGCTTTGTACAGATTTTCAGCGACAAAAAAGATCCAGAGATATCTTGATGGCTATATCTATAGATAAGCCCAAAGTTTTGAGTCACCTTGGCGCTCTGCTAATTGGGAGAAGTATGAACTGACAACAGATGATCCAACCATCCAAAAACTCTAGCTTGTCTCTGATGGCAATACTTTTCTGGTAAAAATTGTGGGTTGGCAGAAAATTACTTGCCTAAATAATGACCTAGAAAAAAGCGACGAATCAACAAACCGAAGGAGAACAGACCATGACTTTTGACCCACGAACCCTAGCAACGCCTGTCTATGAAGCTCTTACAGATTTGAAGCAGCATAATAATGGCGACACTCTAAAAGAACAAAAAGGGCAATCTGTAGAGCTATACACCTATCTTTCGACTTGGGGGCTGATGCGTCTCAAGGCAGAAGAAGAAGCCCTCAGCAAGTTAGGGAAGAAACAGGTTGTCCAAAAGTTCTTTGAGTGTTTAGAGCTTTTGTCAGGGAACTCCCATCTGGCGGGACGCCCAGGACTAGATACTCTTAAAAACCTGGATGTTGAATCATATTTGGGCTTAACAGGATTGGGATTATCTCTGGCCCAGGAGTTTAGCTTTTGGGCGACTGCTGTGTATTGGGATATTAAAGGAGGCGAGTAATTATG
>JAAUUM010000185.1 GCA_012031565.1 Synechococcaceae cyanobacterium SM2_3_2 | reverse complement strand
CAAAAATATATGGCGAGAAATTATTAGACAAGTTGAGATATATTCAACTAATTATCCATCAGGAAAGCAATTTTGTCGTTTGGATGACTCGTATGGCTGGAGACCCTAAAGTGTAAAGTATTATGTCGGGATGCAACACTTGTGCCCTACTGGGTATTGACATTGGAGGTTTACGTCCATGAGCTGTCATAAAATCACAAGTCAACCTAGCCCTAGTCAATAAATCATAGGGGGCAGTAAACTCTTCCCCACAATGACCCCACTCAAAAAGCGTGACTAGAATTTTATTGGCTACCATATAGCACTTGCTAGCCCAAAATGAAACAATCTGCAATTAATTCAGCGAAGAGTTCATGGACTTTATAATAAATCGAGTTGTCAAAGGTGGCAGTCAAAGATTAAACATGTCGCAGATCAGATTTTTATCTCATCTACACAAGCTTGTTGCTGCCTTGAGATTTGGCTTAACCTTGAGTATGTCCTGCAATCTATCGAATAGAACCAGACATCGAAACCTTTGAGGTGGATCATTGTATTATCCAGACTGATAGTAGCAGATTATCCTTGGCCTGCTGAGCTGAAACATGAATCAAACCTTGAGATTGGGCAGGTCTAACAGACGATCTGAGGGCATAAGCCTACCTGATCCGATTGGTCTTTGATTGGTGGCTAACCCAAGAAGAAGATGTTCATTCAGAGCCCTCTGTCCCTGGCCTTGGGATCCCTTCTTCTTCATAGGATTTTCACTTCATGAGCCTAGTATGAAGAAATAATCACTTAAAGTAGCTGCCTGGGCCAACCTAACCTAGAGCCTATATCTACAGCCTATTCAGGCTAAATGTCGTCGATGCAAACTAGAGTGGGAAGCCCTCAGATCGTTATTCGAGCCAACAGGTTTGGGTTGAAAGTCAGCTCAATATGGCAAGTAGTAGTGAAACAGATGAAAATCACTCGTAAAACGAACTTCTGAGGCACAGAGAACGGCAACCAGAGGACAGAATCAAGTACTATCAGCAGCTCAGATAACCGACCCACCTTGCTGGAATGAGTCATCTGGACAGACCGCGACGAAATGTTATACTAAAGCGTAGTCGTTATGAGTTTGAGTTAGGAGATCCCCATGAGTAATGAAACAACCCAGACCAGCACTGTTTCCCCTGCCACGACCGAGCGTTCTGTTGAGAATGTGGTGATCATTGGCTCAGGCCCAGCAGGTTATACAGCGGCTATTTATGCGGGACGTGCCAATCTCAAGCCCCTAGTATTTGAGGGCTTTCAGGCGGGTGGGATCCCTGGCGGGCAGTTGATGACCACCACGGAGGTGGAAAACTTCCCTGGCTTCCCGGTTGGCATCTCCGGGCCAGAGCTGATGCAGAATATGAAGGCTCAGGCGCAGCGGTGTGGCGCAGAGATGTTCACCGAAGATGTTACCTCTGTGGACTTGAGCCAGCGGCCCTTTGTGGTGCGCTCCGAAGATCGCGAGATTTTGGCCAACAGTGTCATCATCGCCACAGGTGCGACTGCCAAGCGGCTGCATCTGCCCAGCGAAACAAAGTACTGGAATCGAGGGATGTCCGCCTGTGCCATCTGTGATGGGGCCATGCCGATGTTCAAAGGGGTGGAGTTAGTGGTGATTGGTGGGGGTGATACTGCCGCTGAGGAAGCCCTTTATCTGACCAAGTTTGGATCCCAGGTGCACATGCTGCTGCGGGGGGACAAGATGCGGGCCAGCAAAGTGATGCAAGATCGGGTACTCAATCATCCCAAGATCACCCTGCACTGGCATACCGAAGCGGTCGATGTGGTGGGCAATGACACCCGCCTGACTGGGATCAAGGTGAAGAATAATCAAACCGACGAGGAAAGCGTTATCGAAGCAGGCGGACTGTTCTACGCCATCGGCCACACCCCCAATACCCAGATCTTTGGGGATCAGCTCCAGTTGGATGAGATCGGCTATATCGTCACCCAACCCAACTCTGTGGCCACCAGTCTGGAGGGGGTGTTTGCCTGCGGCGACGTTCAGGATCACGAATTCCGGCAGGCCATTACCGCAGCCGGCACGGGTTGTATGGCGGCGATGTTGGCGGAACGCTGGCTCTCTGAGCATGGTCTGGCCCAAGAGTTTGCGTCCGAACCCGCAGTGGTGGTTGAGGGTGAAACCGCTCAGACCAGGGCTGATGACTCAGACATCGCCGATGCAGACTTCGGTTCTAAGGAAGATAGCCTCGACCTATCTGCCACCAAGCATCAAGGGGGCTATGCCTTGCGCCGTCTCTATCATGAGAGCGAACGTCTGTTGATGGTGAAATATACCTCCCCCACTTGCGGGCCTTGCCACACCCTCAAGCCCATGCTGGACAAGCTGGTGGAGGAGTTCGAGGGACAGATTCATACTGTCGAAGTGGACATCACCGTGGATCCCGATATTGCAGAAGCAGGCGGCGTCACGGGCACTCCCACCATTCAGTTCTTCAAAAACAAAGAGCTGGTGGAGCAGATGATGGGGGTTAAGCCCAAGAGCCAATACCGCGAGGTGATCAGCAAGTATGTGCAGCAAACAGTTGTTGTCGTGTAGACACCGTTGATGGCGTGCCGGGATCCTTCAACTTGTGGGGGATCCCTTTTTTCGCTTTTGGGGGGTATGACGCAGGGATCCCGTTCTCGGGTTATCTTAAAAAGTCAGCTCATTCCACTGGTAGCAGTGCTTGGTCTATGGTGACTTCCCTTCCCCGGCAATCTACGTCCTTGACTCAACAAGCGGAGGCCAGTCGTGCGGCAGCGAAGGTGTTGGTCTCTTTCCCGCCAGACAGCCGCAGATTGGCTCTCGACTTGATTGCCCAAGAGCTGACCACCCAGCAAGCCCAGATTTTGGCTGCCAACCAGCGGGATCTGGAGCGAGCCCAGATTATGGTCGAGACGCAAGAATTAACCCCATCCGCCTACGCCCGCCTCCAATTGACCGAGTCAAAGCTGGCAACCATGATCGCGGGGGTTCGGGATGTGAAGAAATTACCGGAATTGGTCGGTCAGGCCCAGTTTGTTCGAGAGCTGGATGAAGGGCTGATCTTGGAACGCCGCACCTGTCCTTTGGGGGTGTTGGGCATCATCTTTGAATCTCGCCCCGATGCTGTCACCCAAATCGTGTCACTGGCCATCAAGACCGGCAACAGCGTTTTGCTCAAAGGGGGATCCGAAGCCCTAGAGTCCTGTCAGACCTTGGTAACCCTCATCCATCAAGCCTTGAGTCAGATCCCTGGGTTCCCGCTGGATTGTGTCCAACTGCTCACCACCCGCGAGGAGATTCGTGCTCTCCTAGAGCTGGAGCATCTGGTGGATCTGATTATCCCACGGGGATCCAATCAGTTTGTCCGCTACATCCAGGCCCACACTCGGATCCCGGTCATGGGTCATGCGGATGGCCTCTGTCACCTCTATGTGGATCAGGCGGCGGATGTGGAGATGGGGGTCAGACTGGCGGTGGATGCCAAGACCCAATACCCGGCGGCTTGCAATGCCATCGAGACCCTTCTGGTTCATCAGGCCATCGCGCCTACCTATCTGCCCGCAGTGGCGGCGGCTCTGCTAGCTGAAGGGGTAACACTGCGCGGCTGTGAGCAAACCCGTCATTGGATAGCTGCCCAACCCGCCACCCCCGAAGATTGGAAAACCGAGTACGGGGATCTGATCTTGGCGATTCGAGTGGTTGCTGATGTGGCGGAGGCCATGCACCATATCCAGACCTATGGATCCCGGCATACGGAAGCGATTGTCACGCAAGATCCGGTAGTGGCAGACCTGTTTATGAATGGAGTGGATGCGGCTGGGGTCTTTCACAATGCCTCGACTCGGTTTGCGGATGGCTACCGCTATGGGTTTGGGGCTGAGGTGGGTATCAGCACCCAAAAGATGCCTCCCCGTGGCCCAGTGGGGATTGAAGGGTTGGTAACCTACACCTATCGGCTCAAGGGATCAGGACAAATTGTGGCGGACTATGGTGGATCCCAGGGACGTGCCTTTACTCATCGAGACCTCTGAGGAGGGATTTCTCCGAGGGGATCCCATCCTTCCACCTGAAAGCCTCTCTCCCATAGAAATATGGAAACTGTCTACTGGTAGAAACTGCCTACTGGCCATGCTGAACGTGGCGGCTATCGTCCTCTTCCTCACGGTCTTAAACCCTCACGGTCTTAAACCCTGCCTAATCACAGAGCACCCAGGTATCCTTGCTACCGCCCCCCTGAGAAGAATTCACCACCAGGGATCCCCGCTTGAGGGCCACCCGCGTGAGACCGCCGGGATGGACATAGATCTCTTGGCCATAGAGGATGTAGGGACGCAGATCCACATGGCAGCCCTCTGGCTGAAGGGTCTCGCCACTGGGCAACAGAGTAGGCACCCGCGATAGGCAGAGGGTGGGTTGGGCGATGTATTTGCGGGGATGGGCTTTGATGCGCTGGGCAAAGTCCTGTCGCTCGGCAGGGCTGGCATGGGGGCCAATCAACATGCCATAGCCGCCCGATTCATCCGCTGATTTGACCACCAATTGATCCAGATGCTCCAGCACATACTGCTGCTGCTCTGGGATCCAACACAGATAGGTGGGCACATTGGGCAACAACTGGTCTTCCCCCAGATAGTATTTGATGATCTGAGGGGCATAGGCATAGATCACCTTGTCATCGGCCACCCCCGTCCCCAGAGCATTGGCGATCCCTACCCGTCCCGCCCGATAAACCTCCATCAAACCAGGGATCCCCAGCAAGGAATCGGGCCGAAAAGTGGTGGGATCGATGAAGATATCGTCAATGCGGCGATAGACCACATCCACCCGTCGCAACCCCCGTGTGGTGCGCATCTGCAAATAACCATCCGCCACCACCAGATCTCGACCTTCCACCAACTCAACCCCCATCTGTTGGGCCAAAAAGGAATGCTCGAAATAGGCGGAGTTGTAGCTGCCAGGGGTCAAGACCACCACGGTGGGATTATCCAGCTGGGGCGGGGTCAGATGCAGCAGGGTTTCCAGCAGATGGCTGGGATAATCATCCACCGCCTGGATGTTCATCTGCTGAAAGAGGGCGGGAAAGGTGTTTTTCATCACCCGTCGATTTTCCAGCACGTAGGAAACGCCCGAGGGACAGCGGAGATTGTCCTCCAGCACATACCACTGTCCGTCTCTATCCCGCACCAAATCCGTGCCGGTGATGTGGCACCAGATGCCCCCTGGTGGATCGAGGCCAATACAGGGGGGCAAAAAGCCCGTGGCTGAGACGATTAATTCGGCGGGGATAATGCCATCTTTGACGATCTTTTGGTCGTGATAGAGATCATCGATGAAGAGGTTGAGGGCGTGGATGCGCTGCTTCAGTCCCTGTTCCAGTCGCTGCCATTCGGCATTAGAGATGATGCGGGGGATGATGTCAAACGGGAAGATGCGCTCCCCCCCCCTGATCATCGCTGTAGACCCCAAAAGTGACCCCCATTTTGAAAAAGGCCCGCTGCGCTGCCCGTTGTCGTTGGGTCAGATCGCCGGGGTTGAGGCTATGGATCCGTTCGATCAGGGGTAAGGCTTCTGGGCGAGGCTGATTTGGGCCAGAGAATAACTCGTCGTAAAAGCCCTCACCGGGGTCATAGCTATCAAAACGCATGGACAGGGATCCTTAGATGGTCTGAATGAGGTCTTAAAAAAGAGGTCTAGCCTACTGAGATAACGGCGGGAGGAGCAAATTCTCCCACTGATGTAGATGTACTTGTTTTACCGTGGTTTCGCATCAGGTTACTGTCCAATGCCAGCTGAATGGGCGAGCAGGCTAGAAAACCCTCCCTTTATTCCAGGCGCACCACTGGGATCCTCTCCCCCAACATCTGCCCTGTCAGCAGATCCCGCAAGGTGGCCCGCAGCATTCGTTTACTATCCACCTCGAAGTCCACCCGCAGCCGATCCACCCCCACCGCTCCCACCGGATCCAGTCGGGCCAAACAAACGGGATCCCCACTTAGGGGCCGAAAATCCGTTTGCCGAATCACCTGACGGCTGGTCATGCGCCCCTGGGGGTCATAGGTCACTTCCGATTGGGATCCCTCCCGAACTTGGCCGATGTCAAGACGAATCTCGGTCTGGCCCTCTTGGGCGATCTGGAGGATCAACGGTTCTGGGCATTGATGGGGATAGGTGGATCCCTTGGCCAGGATCGGGATCATGCTGTGGGACTGGAGGGCGGGATCCCAGAGGCGGAGGGCATAGCTATGGCGGAGATGGTCGGCAATCTGGAGTTGGGATCCCAGCTTGAGGGCACCCAGAGCCACTGCGCTAAAGGGCTGCTCGCCACTGACTTTGCTGGGGCCAAAGGCGGTTTTAACCAAGGTCTGGATGGCAGGGATCCGGCAGGTTCCCCCCACCAACAGCACCCGATCAATGGCTCGGCGAGGGATCCCCTTCAGTTGGGCCATCATAACGATGTCATCCAGGGCTTGCCGCAGCTGATCGAGCAGGTGGTTCTGTTCCAGCAGGTTGGCCAGATCCAGTTGAGACAGGGTCAGCTCATGGGCCATCATCTGCTCGTCATCAAACCAGCTTTCGCGGGCGTGGTCTTGCTCCGACAGCCGAATCTTCAGCCGCTCGGCAATCTCCAATAGGATCTGCCAACCCAGGGATCCCACATCAGCAGCACTCAGTCCCATCTGGGCCAGATGCCGCTCCAGGATCCAGGTGTCAATATCCATGCCCCCCACCCAAGCATCCGATTTGGCCACCACCTCTGCCTTGAGGGTAGTGTCGCCGGGAACAGGGGCTTGCGTCCGCACCAAGCTCAAATCCAGGGTGCCACCGCCAAAGTCCACCACCAGCACACAGGATCCCGGTTGCTCCACTGCGTAGCCCAGAGCCGCTGCGGTTGATTCATCAACGATGGCCACCGGCGGCAAGTCCAGCCGCTCGGCCACCCCGCGCAACCAATCGGCATAGCGCTCAAATGCCCCCACCGGCACCGTCAGGATCAACTGTGTGGGGTGGATCCCTTCTGCCTGGATCTCGGCCACCAAGCGGGTCAAGAAGGCCTCCGCTACCCGTTCAGATCCATAGGCTTGCCCATCCAACTGCCGAGGGGGCGGCACAAAATCTGCCACCAGATCCCGCTTAAAGTTGCGAAAACAGCGCTGGGGATCCCGCATCGCCAGCCGCTGGGCTCGAACGGGTTCGCCAATCGTGATCTGCTGAGAGTCCACAAATACCAGCGTTGGCACCGCCTCTACCAAGGGATCCAGGCGTACTGATAGCCCCGGTAGCCGCACCACCCGTTCCTGATCAGCGTCCCGAACGGCAATGACAGTGTTCGACTGGTGCCAAAATCAATGGCAATAATGGTCATAAATCGGTTTTGGCCTCCTGTGGGGTGGCTCC
>JAAUUM010000184.1 GCA_012031565.1 Synechococcaceae cyanobacterium SM2_3_2 | reverse complement strand
ACCCCCGCCCACCCATGCGCGTTCCCCCCACACCCCCAGCTATCGCTCTCCCAAAATCCGCACCACCCCCACCACCTCCGTTTCCCACTCAAGAATCCAAACCGTTTGGAAAGTTACCTTGCCCCCATCTCCCTAAATAGAACGGATCCGACAGTCCTGCGGATTGGGTGAAATTGATCAAGGTGAATGAAATGTCAGATCAACAGAACGGATCCCCAGAAACCTATTACGTGGATGACGACGGAAATGTAGTAATGGCGGTGTTTACGTTGGATGATTCGGATCCCAATTCCGGCGAGAGGTTATTCCATTTCATGACGCAACTACTAGGAGATAATTAGGAGTCCTGCGGGATGGGTGTCGTTGTGGAGACACACTCATGCTCAATTCTCAAATTATTGAATGTCTAATGTCACAAGCCTTGGTCTGGATTGCAGAACATTTCCCAGACTGTCAACCGGATGAAGTTCCTATCTATCAAGAGGTCTATGTCAACCGGATCCTGATCGCAGTGTCCGACCAGTTGTAGTCCTGTGGCAGGGGTGATGTTGATAGAGAGTTTATGCTCATCACTCATCCTTGTCGGGTGGCAGTCATTGGATCCCGTACCTACTGGAATCTCAAAGCCGTGTGGGAGTTCATCAGCCAGTTGCCTGATGGTTGCACCGTCATTTCTGGGGGCGCTCGTGGAGTAGATCAAGCTGCTGAGCAAGCTGCAAGAGCCAGAGGGATCCCTGTCCAAATCTACCTAGCCGACTGGCATCAACATGGGAAGTCCGCAGGGATCCGGCGTAATCACCACATTATCCAATCTGCGGATGTAGTCATCGCCTTCTGGGACAGATCCAGCCCCGGTACCGCTCACAGCATTCAGCTTGCCAAGTCGATGAATAAACCTGTCCAGATCATTTACTGACCAGTCCTACGGCTTGGTTGTAGAGAAGGAGTTTATCCTTGTCTAACTTAACCCCAACCGCTCAAGTCAATGACGAATTTCGCAAGTCCTGGAATGCATACATTGTCATCACTCCAATCGTGCAATCACTAGGATCCCATGTCTCAGACTTACTCCAAATAGTCAGACAATTTTATGACTTTAATGAAGACAATGACCCTTATGAAGAACACGACTTTGGAGCTATTGACTATAATGGAGAAAAGTATTTTTGGAAAATAGACTACTACGACCAGAACTTGAAAAATCTCTCTCCAAATCCAGCAGATCCAACTCAAACAAGACGTGTTCTAACCATAATGCATAGCAGTGAATATTAGTCCTACGGAATAGGTGGAGTAAAGAGGGATAAATTATGATGACCAAAGAGAAGATGTTATACTCACGCACTGCTGCCAGTCGGATCCTGGGAGTCATGCCTCACCACGTTCAGATCCAAGTCTGGCCTAGAGTTGTGTTGGCTCAGGTAAAGGGATCCCGTCCCCGCTTCCTATCCCTGAAAGCCTTCCATCAAGACTTTGTAGAGACTCGCAAAACCCTGGCATTGGATCTGCACTGCAAGCTGGTTACTCATCATCAGTATCTTGTTTCCAATCCTGAAAACGGACATCAGCATCAAGTCTTGCTCCATGATTCTGGATTGCATTGCAACTGTGATGATTACCAGAATCAGAAAGCATTCCTCAAGCAAGCTTGCTGTAAACACTGCTATGCTGTTTTATTTGCCAGTGGATATCAGAATTTGCATGAATATATCAATGCACAACAGTCAAAAATAGGAGCCTAACTTAGTCCTTTGGAATTTATGTAATCAGCTTTCTCAAAAGGAGAAACTATCATGTTTGCCAACGCATTTGCTACCCCAGACCTAAAAGGGATCACTTACCTTCCTGGTCGGCCTTGTCAGTATCGCGCTGATTGCAAAAGTGGCGTGTTTAAGATCGGCGAATCCAAGTTCGTCGGCTCCAGTTTGCCAATGGAGATCCTGAGTTGGCGCACTTTCGAGGATCAGCTTTTCGACTACCCCCATCAAACCTGGATGGAAGTTCTGTTTGTGGATCCGCGTAATGTCGTCAGCCATATCCTGTTCAAGACTCAGAGCCTAGACAACTTCCTTGACTTCATGCTGGATCTAGCCTCTCAAGGCAAAGCCATTGGGCAAGGCGTGACCACTGCCAAAATGTCCAAACGCTCTGGGGATCTGGGTGTGTACTACGCTGTCGAGTTTGAGTGGAAGGAATCTGACAAAAAGCGAGTGACCGAGCTGGAAGCCTTTGCCAGTGAGCAGGATCTCTATGCCTCTCGCCTAGTCGATGTCCGGCATCTGAAGAATGCAGAAGTTCAGCCGTTAGAACTCCCTGCTTACTCCCTTCCCGCTCAAAGATTACCGACTAGAGAATAGATGTGATTGAGCGTCCGCTGCGTTTGTTCCTGGCTCAGATTTGCCTCCACCCGACTACCCGCTTCCAAAATGGCCTGCACTTGTTCCATCTTCCATCCAATCGGTCGGTGATGGAGATATTTCAATCGGATCAAATGGATCACATATTCCGCCAAGTTCAGTTTCGGTGAATAGGGTGGCAAATACACCCACTCAATCTCAATTTTGCCTAGCAATCCTCTTTGTTGCAGTAATGGGCTTAAGCACCGTTTCATTTTTGCTTGATGAGTCCGATTGTTGTCGAGAAAGATGCTGAGCTTACGAATCCCTCTATCCACTGCCCTTGTGCAATAATCGGCCATATACTCAGCCACATGTTCGGCTTTTGCTTTCTCCATGGTTTGCAAGTACTCTTCTCCCGTCTGAGCATTGACTCCCAGGAGTCCATTCACACGTTGGCGATTTCTTTCCTGGCTGGGAATCTCGGGTCGGCAATTGCGGATAGCCCAGGCATAGTAGAGGCTGGTTTGACTGCTGATGGAGAACTCATCAAAAAACATTACTTCCTCTTGGTCTCCACAATCGTCCAGTTTTTTTTCATCTCAATGACAAATGCTTCTTGTTGTTTGGGGTCTGCCTCAGCATAATCGCGGTGAGCTTTTTGGTGAGAGAGTCCCAACTCATGCAAGATCTCATAAAGGCGACTATCTTTGAGCTGGACCTGCCAGAGTTGGTCAATGACTTGTAATAGTAGTGGTGCCGTCCAAATGTGTTTATCCAAACCATAGTCGAGAGGAGATTGTTCCAGGACGATCTGTTTGAGCTGCTGCTGTTGCTCACAAGAAAGCCGAGAAGGCTTGGCATGAGTAATGGGCTGGACCAGCCCTTCGAGGTCATCGTCTAAAAACAAGCTGATCCACTGGGAGAGAGTTTTGAGGGTACAGGAGAGAGATTGACAGACCTCTTGGCGTGAATGACCTTCCCAGAGGAGTTTGACGGCTTGGAGGCGACGACGGATATAGGATTGTTGGTACTTATAGTAAAGTTTCTGCCAGAGAACGAGGTCGAAAGGACGTTGACGCAGCTGTTGAGTACGGTTCATGCTGAGAAGGTGAGGACAGACTTTCTCCATTATCCATTAAGTATTCTTATGGCGGGAAGGGAGTAGATTGAGTGGGGATCCCTAACCGTCGCTCCGCCATAGGCGTAGGGGATCCCTATTAGTTGCCCTAAGCACTGCGTCCCGCTGTGCGAACCGCCTGGCAAGTGGAGCAGGCTCCAACCTGAGCTCCCCATCATGCTTACTACAGCAAAGTACTGGAACGGTAAAGATAAGAGCTATCCGTAACCTACTCTCCCAAAAGTGGCCATAATGGCTACTAGGTATCAATGTTGCGAGCAGGCGGGTATGAAGGTTCTCACTGCCAAGGGTGCGAAGTACAACTTTGGGATGCTCCTTGATCTGGCTAGGGCTGAGCCAGTCTTGATTGAGAAACATGGTCGACCCGTAGTTGTGGTGCTTGCTGTTGAAGAATACGAAAAGTTGACAGTAACGGATCACACGAGGGAAGGCTTAGCCCCGAAATCAAGTGTGGGGAGCCTGGGATGAAGACGGTCAAAGATGCTTGTGAGCTTCAGCCCAATGCACTATCTATCAAGGTGAGTGATCAGGTCGAACAACTCGACGAGCTAATCCACGCGGAAGAAGACGGTACCGCTTTCTTCGAGAAGACCTTCATTACCCAGGGGATGCAAGATTTAATCACGGAGGGTATTGCTCGGTTAGCTGGATATTCATCTCAAGCCATTTTTCACCTCAAACAAGCAATGGGGGGTGGTAAGACCCACTTACTCGTAGGGTTTGGTTTATTGGCCAAACATCCCCAACTTCGCCAGACTTACTGTGCTGGAATGCCCTATGCTGACAGTTTTTTAGTTGCCAGCATTGCTGCATTTAATGGACGAAATAATCCAAATCACTACTTTTGGGGTGAAATCGCTAACCAATTGGGCAAGGGAGAGCAATTCAGCCCCTTCTGGACAAGCGGCCCCAAAGCTCCAGATGAAAAAGATTGGCTCAACTTATTGAATGGCGAGCAACCCGTATTGATATTACTGGACGAAATGCCACCCTATTTTCATTATCTGGACACCCAAAAGGTGGGCAATGGAACGGTTGCAGATATTGCTACTCGCGCTTTTGCGAATTTGCTGACAGCAGCCAGTAAGAAAAAGAATATTTGCATAGTGGTTTCAGACTTGGCAGCAGCTTATGATACCGGAGCTAGGTTGATAAACCGTGCTTTGGAAGATGCCCGATCTGAGTTGGGTCGCCAAGAACGTAGTATTACACCTGTCGATCTAACAGCAAATGAGATTTATGAGATCCTGCGTAAGCGGTTATTCAAGTCTCTTCCTGACCGAGCAGAGATCGAAGTTGTAGCGGATTCTTATGGTCGAAAACTCGAAGAAGCAGCTAAGTCTAAGACAGCCAATCGGGGCGCTGAAGCGATTGCTGATGAGATCATTGCTACCTACCCCTTTCATCCTCGCCTCAAGAATGTGATTGCACTGTTTCGAGAAAATGAGCAATTCAAGCAGACTAGAGGATTATTGGAGCTGATTTCACGGTTACTCAAGTCTGTTTGGGATCGGCAGAGTAATGATATTTTTCTTGTTGGCCCGCAACACTTTGATCTTTCGATTACTCAAGTGAGAGACAAACTCTCAGAGATCTCAGAAATGCGAGATGTGATTGCTAAAGATCTTTGGGATAGCCAGCAATCTGCCCATGCTCAAGTGATTGATTTACAAACTGGGCGTGAGGCTACTTCTCAAGTGGGATCCCTGCTCCTGACAGCAAGTCTCTCTACAGCTGTCAATGCCGTCAAAGGATTGACCCGAGAAGAGATGGTCGAGAGTCTAATTTCTCCTCTGGCTGAACCTTCTACCTTTCTAGCAGCTTTTGATGAATTAGAGAGATCAGCCTGGTATTTGCACCATACCCCTGAAGGACGCTATTACTTTGATAAACAAGAGAATCTAACTAAACTTCTTCAAAGTCTGGCTCAAGATGCTCCTCAAAATCAGATTGATGATCTAATCCGACATCGACTCCAAGATATGTTCAAGCCCGTCCGAAAGACCTGCTATTCAGAAGTATTGGCACTTCCTAAGCTAGTAGATGTAACTGATCGAGTTCGCAAAGGTCGCGTACTGATCATTGTTAGCCCAGACTCTAAAGTTCTTTCTGATGAACTACAGAATTTCTTCGATGGTTTAAGTCAAAAGAATAATCTATGTGTACTCACAGGTGATAAAACTTTGATGGGTAGTGTTGAAAAAGCAGCTCGTCAATTTTATGCTGCACAAAAAGCAGATGGTCGGATCCCTAAAGGACACCCTCAACGGTTTGATCTGGAACGTCGTCAACAAACTTACGAGCAGGACTTTAATTCCACCATTCTGAATCTTTTTGATAAAGTGCTATTCCCTATCCAACGCTCCGGTAAACCTGCTCTGCTTGCCCCAAAAGTACTGGATATGACCCGTGATGCCACTAAACCGTTTAATGGTGAGGAGCAAATCGAGAAAACGTTGATCACGAACCCGCTCAAGCTCTATCTAGATGTCGAACAAGAGTTTGATGCCATTCGGGACAAAGCTCAAGATCTGCTGTGGCCTGACAACCAAGAGGAAGCCCGTTGGTCAGATGTCGTGGATCGCTATGCTGAGCAAGCAGGGATGGTTTGGCTACCCCCAAAAGGGCTCGATACCCTCAAAGCCATTGCCTGTAACCGTGGACTATGGGAAGACTTCGGGAATGGGTACGTTACCAAGAAGCCTAGAAAGAAGCGAACCTCTGCCCAAATCATTGTGGATTCTGGCCCTGATGATCATGGGCGAGTCCGATTGAGAATTAACCCCCAAAATGCTGGTCCGGCTCCCCGCATCTGCTGGGCAGAAGATAGTTTAGTAACTGAGGTATCCCAAGTTCTCACGGATCAAACCTTGACGACAACCGCACTTCGAGTCAATTTTTTGGTTTGTGATCCCTCAAATCAATATGAGACAGGGGATCCCGTGACTTGGACAAACAAATTAGTCCTAAGGAATGAATTGCTTGAGGAGAACGGTAGCCGACAAGTCAGGCTTTTTGTAGCTCCTAGAGGCACCATCCGATATTCACTAGATGGGAGTGAACCGCGTAACGGACTGCTTTACACGGATCCGATTGTGATTGGGGATCAAGAGGTCTTGCTACGAGCTTTTGTTGAAGCAGATGGTCTTGAGACCAAATCTGATTTTCGGTTTGAGGCCAAGGGTCAACAGAACGTGCTGATTGATCCTGTTAAGCCTGGGCGACTAAAGGCACAGAAAGGGGTTTATAAGCTTGATTCTCGCGCGAATACGTTTGAGGGTTTGAAACAAGCTGCTGAGAAATCTGCCACTTTTGAGGGCATCACCCTAACGGTTGGTCAGGGATCCCAGGTAATCCAGGTACAGGTTGGGGATGTGCTTGTGGATGCTGCCTTTATCGAAGCCCTACTCAACAAAGTGCTTGAGAAATTTCCTGTAGATACTCCAGTGACAATGAACTTCAAAAAAGCGAGCTTCGGATCTGGGCATGACCTCAAGGCTTTCGCCGATAAACTGGGCTTAGGGATCCAAGCGGGAGATATCGAGCAATGAGTAAGCCCCAGGTACTACCCAAGGCTGAACTCAATAAAACCGTAGATTTTGGAGCGCTAGATCAATTTGGTGCCCATGTGTTTCGGGTGGAGATCCCTACTGCACGGGTGGGATTGGTGCGGATCGTTGAGGACTATGGCTATCAAGGTGAGGAACGCGGGATCCCGCGTGGGGAAGAGAGAGTTGCTCTGAAGCGGGTGATTTGGTCTGGAATTGCCGACTGTGCTCGCCTGGAGTTTAATGATCGGCTCAAGGCTGCCAAGGCTCACACAGGGCGATGGCATACCGGAACAACGTTGGTCGATCGGCTGCTAGGGAAAGAGCTTTGCGTTTTGGCATGGGCGG
>JAAUUM010000183.1 GCA_012031565.1 Synechococcaceae cyanobacterium SM2_3_2 | reverse complement strand
GCTTCGTGCTGAGATAAGACACTTTTTCTTTTGCTGCCCGGTTTCTGAGGGGTTAAATCACCGGTCTGCCGATACTGTTTTAGATATCGCTGCACGGTGCTGGTGCTGATCTGAAACTGTTGAGCAATCGCCCGAATCGAGGTGTTCCCTTGCTGATAGATTTTGACAACCTTGTGACGAAGGTCAGTTGAATAGCAGGTCATGAGCAAATGCCATCTCTTCGTCCGAATTCTACCTCCTCAGCCGTGCTTGGTATTTTAGGGAAGGGCTGTATATATATTTTTTTTAGTGGCAGTTGGCACAAATTGCCGATGGCAGTCATGATACCTGTATCGCTGCTTAGCATTATGAATCTTTCCATATTTGACAATATTGGAAGAATTGCATTCAGGATAGTTTACCATCGCTCTATTAAGTAAGAAGTGAAACTTGATCTTAGTATAACATTACAATAGTGGCACTACCGAATTTTGATCCTCATTCTCGGTCACTGAGGTTCGAGAACTTTTTACTCAGTCTAAGGTGCTGTCATATCTCGCCCTCGCCACCGCTAGCGATTGCCGCACCACCTCAAAGCCTGTTCCCCCTGCACTGGTGCGAGCCGCCACCACCTGTCGAGGATCGATAGCAGCATAGATGTCATCCGCAAATACCGGATCAAAAGCTTGCCACTGTTCTAGCGATAGATCCCGCAGTCGGATCCCTTGGCTCAGGCAGGTGCGGACAATCTTGCCCACTAGATCATGGGCTGTGCGAAAGGGGGTGCCTCGACGCACCAGATAGTCCGCCACATCAGTGGCATTGGAAAAGTCTCGATCTAGGGTGGACGCCATCCGTTGTGGCTGAAATTGGATCCCTTCGGTTAAAAGAATCTGCATCGCCCGCAAGCAGTGCTTCACCGTATCCACACTGTCAAACAGTCCTTCTTTGTCCTCCTGGAGATCTTTGTTGTAGGCCAGCGGCAACCCCTTCAGAGTCACCAGCAACCCTTGCAAATGCCCAAAGACCCGACCCGTTTTGCCTCGAATTAGCTCCGGCACATCAGGGTTTTTCTTTTGGGGCATAAGGCTGGATCCCGTGGCACAAGCATCGGTCAGGGTGATGAAGCCAAACTCCTGTGAGGCCCACAGGATCAGTTCTTCCGACAAGCGGCTGAGATGCACCATGATCAGGCTGGCTGCCGTATGGAATTCCACCACATAATCTCGGTCGCTAACAGCATCGAGGCTATTGAGGGTGATGCTCTCAAAGCCCAAAAGGTGGGCGGTTAACTGGCGATCAATCGGCAGGGGGGTGCCCGCTAACGCGCCTGAACCAAGCGGACAGACATTCACCCGCTGAGCCAGATCCGCCAGCCGCAGGCGATCCCGTTGTAGCATCTCTACATAAGCCAGGAGGTGATGGGCCAGACTGACAGGCTGAGCCCGTTGCATGTGGGTATATCCCGGCATCAGGGTGTCGATGTGCTGCTCCGCTAGGGTCAACAGGGATCCCTGCAAGCTGCCGACCAACACCTGCACTTGGGTCAGCTGATCCCGCAGATATAGCCGCAGATCGGTACCCACCTGATCGTTACGAGAACGTCCCGTGTGCAGCCGTTTGCCGGTATCGCCAATCTTGTCGATCAACGCCCGCTCCACCGCATAGTGGACATCCTCAGCCCCCGGTTCTGGAACGAAGGATCCCGCTGCCACTTCGGCTTGAATGGCCCGCAGCCCGGTCAAGATCTGCTCCGCCTCCGCCATCGAGATGATGCCACAGCGGCCCAGCATCTCCGCATGAGCCAGGGATCCCTGAATGTCGTAGGGCAACAGCCGAATATCAAAGCCGATGCTGGCGTTGAACTGGTCGATAAACGGATGCAAGCTGCCCTCAAACCGTTGGCTCCAAGGCTGTGGGCTGGACTGTTGTGGGCCGGTTGCCCTCTCAGAAGAGAAGATATTGGAGAAGTTGGCGGATTCACTCATGAGGCGGGGCCTATTCCTGGAGGGGGGCGGGCTGATTTGAGCTTAATTGGCTTGGATGATATCACGATTGGCCAGGATCCCTGTTTTGGCGTTACTGCTGTTGATGTCAGGTGCTGATCTTAGGTGCTGATCTCAGGCAAATTCTCTGGCAAACAAGGCGGTCAGGTAGACTGAGGAGTGGCGAAGTTCAGGTGGTACCCAGCAAGTCTATGCAAAATGTGGCGGAATACGATCTGTCGGACAACTCGGCTTTATTCGGGATCCCTCTGCATTCAGACTGCGAGGTGGACTATGCCCCCCTGCGGCAGGCTTTGAGTGAGCAAGACTTTCAGCAGGCCGATACCCTGACCCGCCAGTTGCTCTGCCAAGCCGCCAGCTATCCCACCGGAGCCGGGGCGGCCACGCGAGGCTGGCTCTATTTCACCGAAGTGCGACGGATCCCTGTGGCGGATTTACAGACCATTGATCGGCTCTGGCGGGCTGGATCCCAGGATCGCTTTGGCTTCTCCGTGCAGCGGCGGATCTGGATCAGTCTGGGCAAACAGTGGGATCGGCTCTGGCCGGCGATTGGGTGGAAAATGGTAGTCACTGGACTCGATTTCCCGACGAGTTCAACTGGATGATCTCCGCCCCCAAAGGTCATTTACCCCTCTCCAATCAGTTGCGGGGTGCCCAGGTGTTGACGGCGCTGCTCAATCATCCTGCGTGGGAGCAGTCGGTATGAAGGGCAGGAATGACGAGAATCAAGCCCCAGGGATCCCTGCCCTACCAGCCGATTTAGCCGAAGCGCAACAGCAAGCCGTGGGGGCAATCCAAGCTGCGATCCAGGCTGGTTATCGCCGTGTTCAGGTGGATATTCCAGTTGCCGACCTCAAACCCGAGACAGTTGCCTTGCCCTTGATCTATGGCTGTGAACCTCCTATGGCAGTTGTTTTCAGCGATGCCGGATCCGCTGCCTTGGCCCAACGAGACTGGCCAGGGATCCCGGAGGGGATGCGCCTGTGCAGTTTGGGGGCGGGCTTTCGGGTCGAGGATGGCGAGATGCTGTTTTTTGTGGTGCCGTCAGTTTATGCGGTTGAGCAGGTAGAGCAGATTTGCGACCGACTGAGCCAACAGGGATCCACCGCTCCGCCCGTGATTTTGTTCAATCCACAGCTCCAGGATGCTGCGACGGTGGGGGTGGGCTTGGCAGGACGCCGCTTGCGGGATCGCTTTATCACCACTTTTGAGCCGGTTTATTATCTGCAAGCCTTGGGATCTGCTGCGGTGGCCAGGTTGTTTCCCTACCCGTGGGGGGTCTGGCAACAGGATGACGAGAACCGATACCACCTAGTCAAGAGCCTGGATCACCGACCCAATGGCGAGGAATTAGGCCAGATTTTGGGGCAGGAGCAGAGCAGTACAGAGGGTCTGTGGCGTGGGATCCAACGATTTTTGCGGGTATTACAGGGGTAACTGCCCAGCGCAGTCTGGCCTACATAACCGCTAGCAGATCTTGTGGGATCCCGTTCTCCTCGTTTAGTGTGATGCTGAGGCTGTGATTCTTATCCCCACCTAGCCATGAACTCCTAGCCATGAACCCCTAGCCATGAACCTGGATCCCTCAAAAGCATTGACCCCTCCTGAGTCAGCACCGCCCCTGTTCAACAAAAACCTGGCGGGGTTACTGGCTTTGGCTGGCGCTTTTGTGCCGGGTCTCCAGCGGTTTTATCTGAAGCAGACACGCTGGGGTTGGATCTACTTGGCTTTGGGACTGTGTTTTCTACCTGTTTTTCCGATTTGGCTGCGGGTGATCAGCTATGGGATCCGGCTGTTGTGTTTTGTAGAAGGTCTGTGGTTGCTCAGCATGGACAACATCGACTTTCATCCCCGCTTTAATGCTGAGCAGACCCAGTTGGAATGGACTAGCGCACGGCAGAAACCAAGCTCTGATCCAGAAGCCCAGCTAGACATGATGTTTCGAGAAGGACTGCTCAATGAAAAAGAGTACCAGCAACAACGACAATTGCTGAGAACTCAGGGCCGAAAAGACCCATCAGATAGAGATTAAATCCGTCAGAGATTAAATCCGACAGAGATTAAAGAAAGATTGCTCTGAGATTAACCCTCAGGCTTGGCCGTCTTAGCTGCTTCGAGGGCTTCTTCAACGCTGGCTTTTTGGGACAAAAACTTATCCAGCCGCACCAGCTTGAGGGTTTGAGTCACCCGCGCATTGCCGACCAATTGCAATGTTCCAGACTGCCCTTGCACCAGCTTGGCAATCTGTACCAGTGCCCCAACGCCAGAGCTATCAACAAAATCGATGTGGCTCAAATCCAGAATGATGTTGGCAGGGCCTTCTTCGAGATACTTGGCCACCACTTTGCGAAAGATCGGTTCGGAAAAAGCATCCAGCTGCCCCGTCAAGTGGAAGACGCGGCAGGGCTCAATCAGCTCTTGGCTGCCTCGCAGGCTAACCGTCAGTGATAGTGGTTCTTGAATGGCTCTCTACTCCTTATCCAAATCCAACTTAATCCAACTTATCTAAATCCAAATTGCCTAGTTAAGACAATCACCCCAATCACGCACTGAGAACTCACACTCTCAAAAAGATCCTCAAAGGGACAGTGCCCCAAAGGAAGCCGGACGGCCTAAGTCTATCAGAATAACAAGATATCAGGATGGGGGCTCAATACTGTCACTGTTTTGGGCCAAAACCTGACAGTGTTCTGGGCGGATAGCATCTGGCAACACAGGACTATCTTAGGAGAAGAGTGTAACCTATTGAGTATCTGGTGGCTTTCCTACAAGTTGGTAGATGGGGTGGCTCAGCACTGTCATTGATTCTGTTGTTGATAGCAGCTTGATAACAGCTTGATAACAGTAGGAGACAGCAGGACCCCTTTTCAGCGCTGGGTGATAACTACACCCAACAGAGCGGGTGATAGGGGTATCAATGCTAGCCAGGGATCCCGTAGAGGATCCGATTGAAACTGTCGAGGTGCTCAGCGTTCATGTTCGAGACGTGGTGGGAGGGAAAAAGCTTCGTTCGTCACGATGATGGATTGCCATTGTCGTTAGATAGTCTGGAGCCAGATAAGCTGGATCCGATGGATGCCCCCAAAGCCCGCACTGCTGAGACCCAAACCCATAACAACACAATCCTAGGGCATGAGCACGCCTCGGATCACCAGCAGCAGGGCCCAGCAGATCATTACCATGCAGGCCATCACCATGCAGGCCATCACCATGCAGATCATTACCATGCAGGCCATCACCATGAGGAACATTCTGCTGCCGCCCAAGGTGTTCTTTTGTCAGATAGCCCCGATGATTCCTTTGATGAATCTGATCAATCCCGCGACGTTGAGACCTTAAAGTCGGTGGGGCATTGGCGAAACCGATTGAGGCGAGTGGCCAAAGTTTCACTGGGGATTGGCTTGGGGGGAACGGCACTGGCTTTGGGGGTCAGCTGGGGATCCCGCACCTATGTGCAAGAGCATCTGATTCCTCAAGTGGAGGACAGCCTGAGTCAACGGCTGAATCGGCAGGTGCAGCTGGGCCAAATCAGCTACATCTGGCCCTGGCAAGTCACCCTTCGGGGCAGCAGTATCGAGAACCTGGCCAATATTCGCGCCATCGATCTGTCGGTGGATGTGCTTCATTGGCTGCGTACCCGTGAGGTGATCGTCAATGCCCATCTGCGGCAGCCCACCTTTTTGGTCATGGAGACTCTGGATCGGGGTTGGGCTGACCTACAGATCAGTGGCGGTGGTGGGGGAGGGATCCCTGTCTCTCGCATCAACCTCAGCATCACGGATGGCCAGCTGACCGCACAGCCCCTCAGCCAAGACCGCCATACCTTGACGGATCTGCGAGGGCAGGGACAGTTGGATCTGGAGCGCTGGGGATCCCAGTTTTCTGAGCCCGGGGTTGGTCAAGTTGAGCTAGCCAGTCCATTTCAGTCCGATGCTGAGTTTCGATTAGCGGCTCAGTTGCAGGATCAGCCGGTGCGACTCCGGGGGGCTTTTGATCTGTTGCAGACCCAACTGCAAGTGACTGGATCCGCCCAGCGTGCAGATTTAGCTCTGGTGCCTAGCTTTTTACCCAATCTCCCCCTTGAGGCGGTGGCCGGACAGGGAAATGTGGATTTCCGCCTGGGCTGGCAACCCCAAACCCCCATCGATCTCCATCTGACGGCAGATGTGGAGGCGTCCGTTTTGGATGTGGCGGGGGTGCCCTTACCGTTTGGGGAGATGACCGGCGGATTGCAACTGGATCTGGTGGCAGAGACCCTGACCTTGACGGATGTGGATGCTCTGTATGGTCAGATCCCCTTTGTGGCATCGGGATCCCTGCGGTTTGGGGATTCTGAGCAGGCGGGCTACGGGTTAGAAGCCGAGGTAAGGAACTTGGCGGTGGCAGATCTGTTGCAAACCTTTGATCTGGTTTTGCCCGCAGATCCGTCAGGGCGGTTGACCGGATCGGTTTTCTTGTCGGGAGCCTTGGATCAGCCTGTTTTGGGGGGCACCGTGATCGGATCGGGGCAGGTGGTGCTGCCGGGAAGTCAAGATCCCTTGCTGCTGTCAAGCTATGAAACTGGCTTTGTGTTGCAGGGATCCCGGCTCAGTTTTGAGCAGATTGTGGCCCAGACGGCGGGCGGACTGGTGACGGGGCAGGGGCAGGTAAGTGTAGGCTCAGATCCCATCACCCGCTTTGATCTGCGCGCACAGAATCTGGATCCCACTCTGGTCACTGCTCTCTATGGAGAGGCTGGGATCCCGTTGGATGTGGGTCGGGTGGATGCCCTGGCGACGGTGGAGATCGCCAACGGAGCGGCGAGTTTGGGGGCCGATCTGACCTTGCGGGAGGGGGAGATAACCGGCACAGGCCGGATCGAGATGGCGGATGGCAGCACTCGACTAACCCGGTCGTTGCTGTTTCTGTCAGGAGATCAGGGGCGGGTAGCGGCGACTGGGGTGCTGGCAGAGGGGCAGATCAACGGGATCCTCTCTCCCCGCGAGCTGGATCTGACGGCTTTTGGTCTGGAGGGCCAAGTCTCTGGAGATTTTAATGTCCAAGTTCCCCTGGCTGGGTTGAATCTGGGTGGTCTGCAAGCGCAAGGATCTGTGCAGTTTCCGCAGGGGGTGGCTGGATTGGATCTACCCCTGACTGGGCGAGTGGCTTGGGATGGCACGGGGGTGCAGATCCAGTCGGGATCCCTGGCTGGACTGGTGGAGATTCAGGGTCGTATCCCTGTGGATCCCGGCAGCTTTGAGATTGGCTCGGTGAATTTGAGCATCCGGGCGGAGGATGTGGATCTGACCCAGCTGCCGGATCTGGAAATCCCCCCAGCTTTGCAGGCCCGTGGGTTGCTGGGCCTAGATGCTCGGTTGCAGGGCAGTCCTCAGCGCTGAGGGTGGAGGGGGATTTAGACCTAGCGGGCTTGGGGGCAGGGGATCTGGAGTTTGAACGCCTACAGG
>JAAUUM010000182.1 GCA_012031565.1 Synechococcaceae cyanobacterium SM2_3_2 | reverse complement strand
AAGACGATAGTCAAAGCAGCGGGACATGAGGTGTTATTTTTACCGACCTACTCACCTGACCTCAATGACATCGAGCACGACTTTGCCCTCCTGAAGAGAGCGAGGATGTATGCCGATAGCGAGAAAACGTTGGATGACATTGTCAGAGACTACTGTTCTTAGCCCTGTCTTGTTCTTATTCTAAATTACTATATGCCTCTTTCGTCAGTATGGGGAGGCTAGGATTGAGGTAGAAGCTGAACTCCTTACCCGGCCATGACTCTAGCTCGTCAGGCGCTACCCACCCTTCAAGTCATTGATGACTACTGTGAGGCTTACCGCCCCCACTTTCCTGAAGTACGAAGCTTTGAGTTTTTTAAGCTCATCCTTTTGGGTTTACTTTCCCCGATGAAGCGGAAGAGCTTGCCTGCCATTGCTCGCCATGTTGGGGTAGAAAGCCATCAATCCTTACATCATTTTTTGACGCAGTCGCCCTGGTTGGTCTCTGGTTTGCAAGCACACCGTTTGCAACGGACTTTAGAGTGGTTAGGAGGTCGCTCTATTTATCTTCTTGTCGATGAGACTGGGGATCCTAAGAAAGGAAAGTCAACAGACTACGTGGCTCGCCAATATATTGGGAGACTGGGAAAGATTGAGAATGGCATTGTATCTGTTTCAGTATGGGGTGTTGTAGACAACATTGTTTTTCCGCTAGTATTCGACATTTACAAGCCGGAGAATCGTCTAAAAGTAGGGGATAGATATCAGAGTAAGCCAGAGATAGCCCTTCATCTGGTCAAGAAGGTGATGGAGAAGGGATTTGTAGTGGACTTGGTATTAGCAGACAGTCTTTACGGTGAGAGCAGTACTTTTCTGAATGGGTTAGAGGAGATGGGGCTGGAGTATATTGTCTCAATTCGCAGTAACCACGGGGTGTGGATGCTACCTGGGGAGAGATTGCGGCGTAACCGATGGAGACGTTATGAGCGAATCTTTGCAGATGGGACTAAAGAGGAGAGATACATCCGGGAGGTGATATTCGGTCACAGGATGGAGAAGAGATATTGGGAGCTGACAAAAGACCCTAAAGAGCTGCTAGAGGAAGGGACATTTTATTTAATGACAAAGAAAAAGGAGATTGATTATCAGGCGATAGGAAATCTATATGGGAAGAGAAGTTGGATTGAGTATGGATACAAGCAGAGTAAAGATGAGCTGGGCTGGTCTGACTATCGCCTAACCCATTATCAGGACATTGAGAAGTGGTGGGAGATGGTGTATCAAGCCCTGCTGCTTGTCAGCTTTATCTGTGATGGGAACCGGAAGAATAAGACAAGACCTAGAGAACAAGAATCTAGGGAGGAGTTCAGGAACAATCCGAGATGGGAAGAGGGAAAGAGTTGGAAGAGCCAATTGAACAACCTACATTTACTGATTGAGCCTTGGAACTATTTGAGCAATCTTGCGAGTTGGTTGAGAGTTTATACTATTCCTGAGCTATCGATAGGTCTATCCCGACTCATCCAGAAGTTAAATTCATCCCGATGGCCTTGGATGTCTACCTCAATCCTGTTCTCCTCTGCTTAGAGTGACGAAAGAGGGATAAATTAGCTCTGAACCCTGCCTAGAGGATGTGCGAGAAGTAGTAGTCTGAGAGAGATGAGACTTTCAATGATCCATTTGGAAGAGATGAAAGTGTGGGCTGACCAGGGATAGACGGGAACGTCTGTTGAGGAGGAGGCTTAGCTCTAGGAGCTGGATTTAGAGATTGTGCGCCGACAGGATAGGGGATTTAAGGTGTGGCCAAGGCGGTGGGTGGTGGAGCGGACATTTTTGGCTGAGTCTGAACCGGCGGTTGAGTCGAGATTATGAACAATTGGAAGCCATCACAGAAGCTTGGGTCTATCTAGGCATGGTCAGATTGATGCTTAGAAGGTTAGCTTGAACTTCTCATACATCCTCTAGTTGCTATTCAGTTTCAGTACTGCCATAAAAGCCTCTTGGGGCACATCCACCGTGCCTACCGATTTCATTCGTTTTTTGCCCTCTTTTTGCTTGTCCAATAGCTTACGCTTGCGGCTAATGTCGCCCCCATAGCACTTGGCCAACACGTTTTTCCGCAGAGCTGGGATCGTCTCGCGGGCCACCACCTTGGATCCAATCGCCGCCTGGATCGGCACCTCAAACTGATGACGAGGAATCAACTCTTTGAGTTTGGAGACCAGCAACCGACCCACATAATAGGCTTTGTCTTGATGAGCGATGGTGGATAAGGAGTCAACGATTTCGCCCTTGATCAAGACATCTAGCCGCACTAACTTATCTTCTTTGTAGCCAATCAGCTGGTAATCCATGCTGGCATAGCCACGGGTGCGAGATTTGAGCTGGTCAAAAAAGTCTGTCACCACCTCTGCCAAGGGCAATTCGTAGACCAATGTGGTGCGGCCTTTGGTCAAATAGCGCATGTCCTTGAAGGTTCCACGCTTGGTCTCGCAGAGTTCCATCAGTGCCCCGACAAAGTTCTCCGGCAAAATCACCTCCACCTTGACAATCGGCTCCTCGATCTGGGTGCGCTCATTGGGGGATGGCAATTCGCTGGGGTTGTCGATCAGTACCGTGGATCCGTCATTGAGGGTGACGCGATAGACCACAGATGGGGCGGTAATCACTAGGTCGAGGTTATATTCCCGCTCCAATCGCTCTTGTACAACCTCCATGTGGAGCAGCCCCAAGAAACCACAGCGGAAGCCAAAGCCCATAGCATTGGAGACTTCTGGCTCATAATTAAGGGCAGCGTCGTTGAGCTTGAGCTTTTCCAGAGCATCTTTGAGATCGTTGTATTGATCGGAACTGGTGGGGAACATGCCGCAAAACACCATCGGCTTGGCTTCGGTGTAGCCCGGTAGAGGTTCTGGGGCGGGCTTTTTGACCAGGGTGATGGTGTCCCCCACCCGGGCGTGTTCGACGGTCTTGATGGCAGCGTTGATGAAGCCCACCTCGCCCGCGTGCAGGGAGTCTACATTCACCTGTGCAGGCGTGAGGACACCGATCTCGTCGATATCATGCTCCTGACCAGAGGCCATCAACCGTAGGGTATCCTTGGTGCTGACGGTACCGTCCATGATCCGAACGTAGACGATCACACCGCGATAGGGATCGTAATAGCTGTCGAAGATCAGCGCCCGCAAGGGATCCCCGGTGGTGTCTTTGGGGGGAGGCACCCGTTTGACCACCGCTTCAAGGATCTCATCAATGCCAATGCCCGACTTGGCGGAGGCCATGATCGCCCCCGAGCAGTCCAGCCCGATCACGTCTTCAATCTCACGGATCACCCGCTCAGGCTCGGCACTGGGCAGGTCGATCTTGTTGATGATGGGGATAATCTCGAGGTTGTTCTCCAGCGCCAGATAGACGTTGGCCAATGTCTGGGCTTCCACCCCTTGCGAGGCATCCACCACCAGCAAAGCCCCCTCACAGGCGGCTAGGGAGCGGGAGACTTCGTAGGTGAAATCCACATGGCCAGGGGTGTCAATCAGGTTGAGCACATAGTCCTCGCCCGCCATAGAACGGTAGTTCATCCGAGCCGCTTGCAGCTTGATGGTGATGCCGCGCTCCCGCTCTAGATCCATATTGTCCAACAGTTGCGGCTTCATCTCCCGGTCGGCCACTGTCTTGGTCACCTGCAACAGCCGATCCGCCAGGGTGGACTTGCCGTGGTCAATGTGGGCAATGATGGAAAAATTGCGAATCTGAGAGACGGGCACGTCAGTCATGACAGGGATCCCTGGGCTAGTGCAAATGGTGAGGACTACAAGACGTATCGCTAGAGCTGACGATCATACTCAAGACTGCCTGATCTTAGCTTGAGCCAGCCTGGATTCGCTTCAGCCGTCATTTTGAGGCCCGCTTTGGGATCCAGTCTGGTTGCATTGCCCTATCTCTGGTCAATCTGGGATCCCAGCCAATCGATCATCAGGCCATTGACCACCTCAGGCACTTCGTCATGGGGACAGTGGCCCGCATTGGGGATCGGCTGAAAGGTATAGGAGATGCCGTCGGGCACCCACTGCTCAAAGGTCAATCCACGACTGACAGGCGTCCAGGGATCCTTGTCTCCCCACAGCACCAGCAGGGGACGCTGCACTATGGGCAACAAATCTTCAGGGGCGGCTCCGGGGGGAGCGGTGACGATGCTAGCGAAGGCTTTGTAAGCACCAGGATCACAGGTGGGCTGATAGAGGATTTCCACCAACTCGTCTGTGATAGCTGCGGGATCGTTATACACCTGGGTCAAGGTGCGGCGGATGCGACGGCGTTGGCGGATCAGGTCAAAGATAAACGGCCCGCTGATCGGGGATCCCGCCAATTTGGTAAAGGTGCCGATCATCAGGCCCGCAATGGGGTTCATCTCTTGGGAACGGTGGCTCAGCCCTCCGGCACAGTTGATCAGAATGCCGCCCGCCGCCATCTCGGGATAACGGGCCACCATGGTCAGGCTGATCAAAGCCCCAATCGAGTTACCTGTAAATGTGGCTGGAACCTGGATATGCTCACGCCAAAAGTCCGCCAACAGCTCTGTCCAGAGATCGAGACTATAACCAGAGGGGGGCTTGTCTGAACCGCCAAATCCGAGTAAATCGACTGTGTAGACGCGATAGCCAGCCTCCACCAGAGTAGGGATATTTTTGCGCCAATGGCCGATGGAAGCCCCAAATCCATGCACTAACACCAGCGCAGGGCCAGAGCCCAGAGCAGAATAGCGGATGGAGTGGCCGCGCCAAAGCCAGTTTTGGATCTGGAAGGGCTGCAACAGGTCATCCACGAGAGAGGACGCAGCAGCACTGGGGGTAGAAGAGGCGAAAAGAGTGGTCACGGATCCCAGAAGTGTGAAGTTTTTTGTCGAATACTCTCATCATAATCTGTCCCGGCTGATCCGACAGGGATCCCGCCATGTAAGGCTTTGGGGCCTACCGCTGTCCATCCTGTCAAAATGAGACACACAAGACTCCCTTTAGAGGGGATCCAGGATGATAGGCTCTTGGTTGATACAGTGCCTTGAATATGGGGAGAAATCAGGTATGCGTCACGAGTGGATTAGTTCGCCTGTGCTGAAAAGAACTGTGCTGGGTGCAATGATGTCGGCACTCTTGGGCTTGTGCTTGGTGGTTTCCAGTTGGCTGACGGGAGCGATGCCAGTTTGGGCTGACTCCGTGATCACACCAGCGTCTGCAACAGTCCAGATTGCGGCAGTGGATCTGGAGGTCAAGATCGATGTCAACAACACGATTTTGCGTAACTACCGCTTTATTCCTGGGTTCTATCCAACTTTGGCCCGCAAATTGGTGCAGAATGCCCCCTACGATTCTCTCGATGATATGCTCAGCATTCCTGATCTGACTGATGCCCAAAAACAATTGATCACCGAGAACGCCGATAACTTTGAATTTGGCGACTACGAAGCAGGGCGCTATCAACTGGAAAACCGGATTAACCAGGGTTATTACGGCTAAGAATTAAGGGAGAATAGCGTTCTGGGAACAGCTATCGGGACAAAAGTTGTCGAGGGATCCCTAGATGCGTGCCCTGATTGTGGGCTACTACGGCTATGGCAACGCTGGGGATGAGGCGTTGCTGTCCTGTCTCTTGCAGCAGCTGCCCAAAGGTGTGACGCCAGTGGTGCTGTCTCAGGATCCCGTTGCCACCGCTGCAACCTATGCCGCTTTTGAGGTGGTGGCCTGCCCTCGGCGAGATGGCCTCAAGCTGTGGCAACTAGCCCAACAGACAGATGCCCTGATCTGGGGGGGCGGTGGGTTAATTCAAGATGTCACCAGTTGGCGCAGCCCGATCTATTATTTGGGTTTGATGGGCTTGGCCCAAAGCCAGGGATCCCGCACAGTAGCGTGGGCACAGGGGATCGGCCCTTTGCAGCGCAGTTGGCTGCAATCGCTGGCTCGGCGGGCTTTTGGGGGCTGTAGCGGGGTTAGCGTTCGGGATCGAGGGTCAGCGGCTTTGCTGCAAAACTGGGGGATCCCTCATCTGGAAGCTCCTGATCCCGTCTGGGCCTTGGATCCTCTGCCAACGGAGCTGGATAGCCCATCACCTCAGATCGCGGTGGTGGTGCGAGAACATCCGCAGCTCACCCCGACTCGGGTGGCGGTTTTAACCCAAGCTCTGGCCCAGTTGCAAGCAGCCACGGGATCCCAGGTGCTGCTGCTGCCCTTTCAGCTGGGAGCAAAGCCCGCATCCCCCAGCGCCGATGAGACACTAGCTCACCTCATAGCTGGCCAGCTCAATGCCAGTCAGCTTTTTGGGGCTCAGGTGCTGCGAATCAGGGATCCCCGGCAATTACGGGGAGTATTCGAGCATGTCAGTTGGGCTTTGGTAATGCGTTTTCATGGGTTGGTGATGGCGGCTGCGGCGGGTTGTCGCTGCTTTGGCCTCAGCTACGATCCCAAGGTGAGTTTTTTGTTAGAAGAATTAGGATTTCCGGGCTGGAGACTGGAGCAGAT
This sequence comes from Synechococcaceae cyanobacterium SM2_3_2, assembly GCA_012031565.1. Lineage (GTDB taxonomy): Bacteria > Cyanobacteriota > Cyanobacteriia > Thermostichales > Thermostichaceae > JAAUUM01. The sequence continues at coordinate 967 of JAAUUM010000182.1, read as the reverse complement.
CCCAGGGGATCCAGATCTGATCAGCCAAATCTGGCTAGAGCACTTTCTGCAAGGATCTCAGCTCAGCCCCCAACAAACGAGCCAATGGAGAACAAGGGCGCTTCAGCATGGGCAGCTTCTAGAACGGTATCTGGCTTAGATCAGCTTAGATCAAGCGTTCACCCAGCTCGCCCCACTCACCTCAACGACTCACTAATCTCCAGTCTTGTATCTGCTTGGCAAACCAGGGGCCCACCTTGTTTCCCTCTAATGGGCGGGAGAAATAATAGCCCTGAGCCATCTCACAGCCGATAATTCTTAGGATCTCCTGTTGGGCCTTGGTTTCTACCCCCTCTGCCACAACTTGGATGCCTAAACTGTGAGACATCGCCACAATCGCCCTCACAATCTCCAGATTTTCTGTTTGGTCTTCGATACCGCAGACAAAGGAGCGATCCACTTTTAGGGTGCTAACTGGGAACCGGCGGAGATAGCTGAGGGAGGAGTAACCCGTACCAAAATCATCCAGACAGATGCCAATCTGGAGCGTTTGTAGCTGGTGCAGCAGCCTTTGGGCCAACTCTATCTGTTCAAACAGCGCAGTTTCAGTCACCTCTAGCTTCAACTGGGATCCCCTGATCTGAAACTCATCGAGGGTTTGTTGAATAAAGTCAACCAGATCCGGTTGCCGTAGCTGTTGGGGGGAAAGGTTGATATTCATCGTCAGGGATTGGCGGGGATCCCAAGTCCGTTGCCAGTCTTGCAGCTGTCGACAGGCCTCTCGAAAAATCCATTGACCGAGCGGAAGGATCAACCCCGTCTCCTCAGCTATGGGAATGAAGTCACAGGGGGAAATCCGGCCTCGTTCAGGATGGTGCCAACGAACCAACGCCTCCACCCCCACAGGCTGGTGATGATGCAGATCAAAAATAGGTTGATAGTGCAGAAAAAAACTCTTGTCGTTCTAAGGCTTGGTGCAGTTCTGTCT
>JAAUUM010000181.1 GCA_012031565.1 Synechococcaceae cyanobacterium SM2_3_2 | reverse complement strand
TTGAAGAGTGTTGTCTTGCTCCCCTCTTGTCAAGGGGGGCTGGGGGGGATCAAATGTCGCAATCCTAGAGCAAACACTCTCAAAATGATCCATCACTTCAAGATTGGTAAAGCGGAGAACGTTGAGTCCGTAGGCTTCTAGGATTTGGGTACGTTCTTCGTCATAGAGTTTGCCTTCTTCTGTGAAATGGGGATCCCCATCAATCTCGATAACAAGCTTTTTAGCAGGGCAATAAAAGTCAACGATAAAGTGATCAATAGGTCTTTGCCGATAGACTCGATCCGGGAAGGTTTTGAGATAGTTTTCCCAGAGTTTTCTTTCTGGTGGGGTCATGTTTTTGCGGAGTTCTTTTGCTCGATCCACGAGCTTGTGGTTATAGGGTAGATGACCTGGAGTATAGGGGAGATTGCGCTGCTTGGCTAGATGTTGGAGATCCCCCCCAGCCCCCCTTGATAAGGGGGGAGTTGGAACTTTAGCCTCATCCATCAGCAAAGAGTGGGCTTGAGCTTCAGAATCGCTTTTGATAAGAGGAGCAACGCCAGTATCAAGCTCAGAACCCCCCTTGACAAGGGGGGCAGGGGGGATCAAAGTGCTGCTATCTATCCCAAGAAGTGAACAAAGAGTCTTGTAGTCAGAAGCAAGAGCATCAGCACACCAATGCCAAAGTTCTCCAGTTCCTGCAACCTCTGGATAGTTCCACATTAGGTTAAGCGAGTGCTGTGCTGATGCAGTCTTTGAACCTGCTCTGGATGAATCCCAATGAGCAAGACGGCAATTCATATCTGAACACCGATCCATCACCATTGCCAGATAAGTCAGGATCCCTGCGGCTCGGTCGGGATCCATTTCTGCTAGGAGCTTCTCTTTGGCTTCATTCAGGATCCCAACGTAGGTCACAAGAGTTAATAATTGTCGAGGGTTGAAAAGTTTGTGCCATTGATCTAAACCTTTCTGTATCATCGAGCTTCTTTCCGAAGATAAATGACCAAAAGGAACTGCTTCCAAAGGAATATAGCGGTCTGGCTTTGTGGGCAAATATCTTTCAGACTTGTTAATCCCTTCGATGTCAATTTGGTCAGGCAATCTAAATTCTAAATTTCCTTGGCCTCTCTTAAAAGAAACTGTATAAAGTTGATGACCCAATCCATCCTCCCCGCCCTGTTTAACAATATAGTCATCTTCAATCACACTGCCGCAATTAGGGCATTTGCCTACCCCCCGGCTACTCGTTGTCGTCGTATCGGGATCATAGTCCTCACCCGTCTCGGTCACAATCGTGGATCCCTTGCCCTTGCGCCCCTTCACCAACTCAAAATCCACCCGCTTTTCTGCCAGATTCGGTATCGGCTTCACCGCACACCATTTATGCAAGTTCTGCTTTTCCGGTCGCTTATAGAGCCACCAATTTGGACTCAAAGGCACCACCGACTCACAACTGGGACAGACCACCGTATGCGCCCACAAATAGTTCTGCACCGTCTCCCCCGGCAACGAAGGAAAAAAGGGATCCAATCGCTTTGCCGCCTCATCCCCCACCCATTTCACCCAATAGTCAATATCCTCCTGCAACTGTGCCCCAAACTTGAGCGGATACTCCATCGCCGCCTTCATGGTCACCACCGCCACCGGATTCAGGTCACTGGCCAACACCCGCAACCCATAGCGCACCGCCTCAAACGGAATGGATCCACCCCCCGCAAACGCATCCATCACCGTCGGCGTTCGGGTGCCCCACATCTGCTCACACAGGTCATGCACCTTCTGGATCCGAACGGATCCCGGTGGGGTCTTGTAGAGCTTGGTCTTGCCATCAGGATCCATGCCCAGCAGATACTCAAACTCCTCCATTGTCAGGTCAGCGGGGAGAAGGGATCCCAGGACACTGGCACGGCTAAAGGAGAGCGGCTTGCGAGAATACCACCGATGCAGCCCCTTGAACGGATTGCCCCCATGCTCGTAATAGACCTGTTGGTTGAGCAGGGTGACAGGGAAGATCTTTTCGATGAAGACGGGCTTGCGAGGGGGAGTGGTCATGACGATACCAGGGATCCAGAACGATGAAACTCTAGGTCATAATCTCTTGTGGGCAGACGCAGCAAGGGATCCAGAGTTTTGAGATGTTCCAGTATGACAGGTGAGATCAGCCCTGTCCCCTCAATAGCCGGTAACTGCCGTATACGGGGATCCCCTTCTCTAAACCCAATCAACTCCATGCCAAGCACACTTTCCGTAGCTGGGTCTTTGAACAGGACAATATCTTCATCCAGCTCGATCCCCAGTTGGCTAGGAGAGGGATCCTGCCAAAAAATGGTCAAAAGCTCTGTCTCTGGCTCATAGTAGACCTTCAGCTTGTCCATACTTGTTCCCCTTTTTTGATGGCATCCGTTTGATAGGCTGTGACCAAAAAGCCCACTCCATTGAGTCTCCTGACCACTGTCACCATCCAGCGTTTCTCTCTGATCAAATGGTAGAAGATTAGGATCCCGGAGTCTCTGATGCTACGACGCACCTCGCTTGGGGTTCTCAGGGCTTGTTGGACTACAGATAAACTTTCTTCAAGATCAGGATGTTTTTCCACCAGCTTTTTCCAATAGTCCTCAGACGTTCTCACTGTAAAACCCAGCGGAGTAGTGACCTCAAACCAGCTTTGTTCCTCCAATTAACCCCTCCCTAGATTGTGGTCAAATCTCAACATTTAGATTACCCTGTCCTGTTGGTTGAGCAGAGTGACCGGAAAGTTATTGATGAAGACAGGCTTGAGAGGGAGACTGGGATCCGGCATCAGGACTCAAAGCAGACGAATGTGATTAAAGTTAAGCACATCAAGTCCTTGACTACCCAGATAGCTTGCCAATCGCAGATCATCCGTCAAGACCAAATACTCACCTTGGGCAACCTCTTGGATCCCGCAGTCGGTCAAACCAAACTTGATAAAACCTGGAGATTTCGTAATCTGCTTACTTTCAATCAAAACCTCTTGAAACTTAGGTAAATGTTGCACTACATGGGCCATCTCTTTTAGGCATAGAGAGCGATCAGGATCCCCAATTTGATTGATGAAATTATAGACTTCAGTCAGAATATGAGGCGTTGTAATGACTTGGCTAAAAGTTTTAAATGCACTAAGCAGCAGCTCAAAATCATCAATAGTATACTTTTCAGTTCTAGAAAAGCGAGAGATACGCTTGCGATTCACAGAACCAACAAAAAAGAGAAGCAGGATATTGGTATCAACAAGGATCCCGCGATGGCAATAACTAGAGATCAACGACTGAATGTAAGGGTCCCTCATAGCTCTCGTATCTTGATAGCTTCCACTTGCCCTGTTTCACGATTAACCCTTAAGACCTTATAGTGACGTTCCTGGCGAGGATTGCCAAAGACATCTTCCTCTAGTTTGCGGTTATATCCCATCGTGATTAGCCAGTATTTCTCATCTGGAGAAACCTCTATCTCTTCCAGTTGAAGACTATCGGGAAACCCAAACAGATCTGCAAGGTTGTGGAGATAACCCCTAGCAGCTTCAACAGCCGTTCTCACGTCAACCATCATCCGTACTCCTATAAACTACTACAGCCGTATATTGTAATTGCATTCCCCTTTCAGCTATTTGTCCAGGCTCTAACCACGGCTCACGCAGGCCAAATGAATCGACTTGGGACAGGATGATGTCGTTATCTATGGAAACCTGTTATTGTAATAATGTAGCGTAATAACATTATCTCATGGAAGGCCGCACTTACCCTCTATCACCTGCCAAAATTGGTAACGCTGCTGGTTTTCGCCTTCCTGCTGCTTTCTATAGAGAGAATGCTCATTTTGCCAATGCCTCCGGCTGGGTACAAGTGCTTTCCGAAGACACCCTCTTGGTGAAGCTTGAACCAACGCAGCTTGATACCGAGGTTGAGGCTCCAGAGCAAGACGTCATACTCCGTCTCTTTTTGGATTTGATCACCAAGGATGCCCTCAGTAACCCCTCCAACTTGGAACCTTACACAGAGATCATGTCTCAAGAAGATGATGAACTTTTGGCGGGAGTTCAAATCGACGAGTGAGTATCTTGATTCGTAATGGCTGGGAGATTTATTTCCACAGCCAGCTTTTTGGAGAGCAACGCCGTCAGCTTCGGGAAGAAGTCAAGAAGCTCAAAGCCGAGCTATCGACCGATGAGTTTGTGACCCACCCCAAAGTTAAACTTTTGGCAGCCGTGATGGCAGGAATCAAAGAAAAGATTGCATTGGATCCCTTTGCTTCTCACTTTGCCCTTCAAGGCCCACTCAAATACTATGGTCGGATCAAGGGAATGGGACTTCCCCCCCGCTATCGGCTCTTTTTCCGAGCTTTCGAGGAGCAAAATCGTCGAATGCTGATCGTTCTGTGGCTTGGCTATCCTCGTAAAGAAGGGGACAAGAACGATTGCTATACGGTCTTCACTCGTAAGATCAACAATGGTGAAATCCCAGATGGGCTTGAGGCTCTGTTGAAAGAAGTAGAATCCTAGTCACTTTAATCTCCCAATAGGATGCGCATCGCTCTGAGGCTGGCACTGCGTCTGCCATTACTCACCTTGGCAAACCAGTAGTGGGACTCCTCGCTGCTCATGGCGGTGATGCCGTTGGCGATGTTCTGGATCCGGTCGGGCTTGGAGAGGGGCTGTACCGTTTGGAACAATAGGGCCAGATTCACCCCAGTTTCTTCATTGAGGATGTACGGAGTCTGGCGGCTGTGGGAGAGGGTTTTGGGATCATAGCCATTGGCTTTGAGACAGGCATAAACAGCATGGCGGGCTTGGGCAAGCTGGGATCCCTTGAGTTTACCGATCCGTTTGGCGGCAGGACGTTTTTTCTCCCCGGCGCGTTTGTAAGCACACTGGTAGAGTTCCAGGGCAAAGCTGTTGTTATCGAGGGGAATCACCCTCAGTTGAAACTCTTGCATGGTCAGTCCCCTACCTCGGCGTGGAGGCTCATGCGGTCAACCGGGTTACGGGCAAGAGCCTGTTGAATGGTAGCCAGTTCTGAGCCAGTTGGGGAGATGGGATCCACAAACTGAAAAGTGAGCTTGAGAAACACTTGCCCCTGCACATCAGGACTACCTAAGAGGGCAATGGTGGGGGTGAGGAAGCTCTGGAAGCCCCTGGGATCCCCTTGATAGGTGAGTTGCAAAAACTGATTAGCGGCGGTTTGCAGGGTCACTTTTTGGTCAATCAGCAGGGTGAACTTGTTCAACAGGGGCAACGCGGTGGTCAGCTTACGGTAGTCCATGACCTGATCCACTGCCACAGACAGAGACTGGATCCGCACCTTGTGGTCACCGCACTGGTCGCGCAGGCGTTCGATGGCGCTATTGGGGGATCCCTCTGCCTCGATGGTGGTGGGCTTAACCTGAAAGAGGGTGAGGGTGGATCCGTTGGCAGCTCTGGAGCTAGGGATGGTGCCTGTGGGATAGGTGGTCAGAGTCACCTGTGTCTCGGCTGAGGCTTGCTCACCGTTGCCATAGTCGGCCACCACCCGAAAGACCGCAGAAGATGAGATTTTGACCTCTACTTCATCCGACGGAAAGAAGTCTCTGGGGGTGAGAGGGATCCCGTTTTGGAATAGGCTCACCTGCAAGGCTCCAGTCGCTTTCCAGCGAACGCGCACAGGTTTGTCAGCTTCACTAGAGGGCATCAAACTAGCAGTCAGCTGCACTTCTTTGGGGACAGGCGGTTGCAGGATCCCGCGTCGGTAAAGTTCCATCCGCTCCGAAAACTCGATGCTATCGGGGAGGGGAGTATTGCCATCTGGGGTTTTGATATAAGCTCGTTCCCCCGCTTTGAGATCCCACTGTCCACTCTGGATCCCGGTTCGTATCGTCTCCCGTAGCTTGCTCACCTCAGCATCCAAAAGGATATTCAGTCCCAAGTCTTTAGCAAAGGCTTCCCGCAGAGCTTTGGTTGTCCAATGATCGAGTCCAGCGGGCCAAACTTTTTGCAGCACATAAGCCGGAGCAAAGGGTGGCGCATCTTCGGGGCGGGTCTTTTGGCAGTCTTTCAGAGCTTTGAGAATCACCTCCTGCTGATTGTTCTTGCCCTTTACATCGCTGGAATCTTGAGCGGGCAAGACATAGTGCATCAGTCCTTTGGGGGCTTTGACAGGATCCTGAGCTGGATAAAACAGATGCCGATAGGTATTGGTAAGGGCAATGCGCACCGCTAAGTCCATCTCTCCTTCTCGTCCTTTGAGGGCTTTTTGTTGGCTTTCGGACAGATCATCAAGACGATTGGGACTGGCCAGAAGGTTGCGGATGGCGCGGTATTCGCGGGCGTTGTCGATGGCCCGGTCAAGCTCATGTCGATTGGCACAGAGAAATAACAGGCGGTTACGGAACGTGCGAAACTTGCCCGATTCACCCGTATTGTTGAAAATCTGCTCCAGCACAGGTGGGGCAGGATCCTGGCTGCTGGCTATCTTCACCTCATCAAAGTCCATCACACACAGGGCAATGGTGGTGGGGTCATCGTCCACATCCTGGGATCCCTCGGGGGCGCTGACCAAGTTAAACAGGCGGCTGGCAAAGATGGTATCCCGTCTGGCTCTCAGGTCATCCTTGGCTTGGGTGATGCCGATTTGGTCTTTCTCCTCAGCAATGATCTTGTTGATAGAGGGTTCTTCTTTGAAGCGGGCAATGGTGGTGATGGGATCATTGTCCAGGTACCAGGCCACACTGACCAATCGTTCCAAGGCTTTGTCAATCAGCCCCAGTTCTATGTGAGGGGTGAGGAGGGAGAGATTTAGCTCAGGACGACGGATGCCGCTGGAGATCCCCTGGGTGAGGGAGTGCAAAAAGATGGTGCGCCCCACCCAACTGGAGAAGGGGGGCTTGTCTGCTACTTGCCATTCGCTGTCTTGGACTTGGGCGTGGGCTTGCTTGCCATCGCTGTTGTGGATGTCCGCTTGGACGGGGAGCAGCATCAAGGGCCGCTTGATTTTAGAGGTCAGTTCGCTGGTGATATCAGGATCCACGCCAATCGGCACATGGTGAGGATGAATCATCGGAATCCAGTCGGGTCGCTGCTGCCACAGGTAACGCACCACCAGGGCAAACAGGCGCAAGGCTCCACGGGTGCGCTGGAACTCTGGGATAGAGGCGACTTTCTTGGTCAGCAGGCCAAACAGTTCCGGGTGAAAGGGATAGCTGGCGGCGATTTGCTGGGCATAGTCAGACTCTTTGGATCCCTCCGGCAAGCTGAGGCGACTGGCCCGGATGCTGCTGAGATAGTCACGGGCGGCATCTTGGGCGGCTGAGGTGCTGACACTGTGAAACAGGCGTTGTTTGACGATGTTGTAGATTTCTACATCGGAGCTGGGGGTGAGTACCCGCTCTTGACGGGCGGAGGTTTGGATCAGTTCGTGCAGATCCTGGGTCTCTTCGGCAAAGGTATCCGAGGCCGAGGCAAGGCTGTAGACAAACACCAGCGTATTGCTGCTAGCGGCTA
>JAAUUM010000180.1 GCA_012031565.1 Synechococcaceae cyanobacterium SM2_3_2 | reverse complement strand
TCCCCACTGCCCCCAATGCCCGGACGGGACGAGGGATCCAAATCCAGTTGGCGGCGATGAAGGTGATCACCCCCAACCCCCACCAAAATGCCCCCCAGCAACAACAACAAAAAAGTAAAGCGGTTGCTGGCGATCCGGGCCAGATCGTCAAGTTTGTAATAATCTCGGATCCGATCTTTTTGGGGCGACTCAATCAACCCTTCCGAAACCCACTGATCCAGCACCTGATCCAGCCGCCGCCGAAACGTGTCATCTGCCACCGGGATCCCTCCTGATTGCCGTTCCCCGCCATTATTGCCGAGGAGCTGGAGGGCAAAGACAGCCGGTCAGACAGTTGTGCAAGTGTCTACTGTTCAAGTGTCTACCCCAGCCAAGAACCCAGGGATCCAGATTATTGGTAAATGTTTGCGGCCTTGAGCATGTGATAGGTGATCAATAACTGAGTCAGGGCTAACGGGTAGCTTTGCAGCACCTCGCCGGTGGTGCCCACCACTTTGCCGATGCCGGGAGTGCCATCCAACGAGCAAAATTGCCCCAAGTACGGCACCTCCGCACACATAACCCGCTCCAGATCCAGCACCTGCTCGGCGGTTGCCAGACCATCCACCTCCAGCACGTCCACTGGTTTGCCCATATCCCGATCCAGCTCCAGCCGCACCGCCGATCGGTAGGCGTGATCCCCCTCTAGCAGGCCACTGAGGTCAGGATGGGGAATGGTAGGCCGTAAAACTAAGCGCACATTGAGCAGCAAGTCATCCTGGTCAGTCTTATTGGCGGGGGGAGAGAAGGTCACCACCATGTCTGCCCACTGCCGTTGGGGACGAATAAAAGCTTCTGAATCGGCTTCCCGTTTCTGGATCTGCTCGATCACCTGCTCTGGGGTATAGCCCCGCTTGGCGGTATCCCGCTTGATCTTCCAGTTGGCCCGCAGGTCTTCGGGGGGAGCCAAATACACCCTGACATCGTAGCTATCTCGCATACCCCGGGTGGAGTAGCCCAGCAATCCTTCCACAATGACAAAGCGATTGGGCTTGATGTACTCGGGTGGATCAAAGGTGCCCGTGCTGTGGTTGTAGATGGGCTTGAGGATTGGCTGTCCTGTGCGTAGTAAGCTCAGGTGCTGCTGAATAATATCGAGATAGTTGCAGTCGGGATGGAGCGCGGAGATGCCCCTCTGGGCCCGTTGTACCCGGTCATAACGGTGGTAATCATCCGTACAGATCACCGTCACCTGTTCATTGCCAAGCGCCTGGGCGATGCCACGGGTCAGGGTGGTTTTTCCGGCAGCACTGTCGCCAACGATACCAAGAATAATCGGGCGCATCACCATAGAACAAAAGGGGGCGGGGGATAAGTGGAGGGATGGGGAATGAATTGTTTTCCACAATACCAGAGCTGTTTTGAGTTTGACTGTTCGCTAGCTCAACAACCAGCGTGATCAATCTGTGGAAAACAGTCTGTAACAAAAGGACATAACGCGCTATTTCTCTAATAGGGATCCCTAGTAAGGCTTTTGACGCTGGGCCAATTGGTCAGCCTAAACCCAAATAGGGATTTAGCGGTCATGCTTGAGTTGAGTGTTGGGAGGGGAGGGTATCTCATGGGTCAGTTTGGATGGGACACACAGATTAAACGAGGACAGCAGACGATCGCAGTCTTGGGGGTAGGGATCCTGTTGCTAGGTCGCCCTGCATCGGCCCAAACGGAACCGCTGCCACTGCCTGCCATAGAGGATCCTGTTTTGTCGGGAGAAGAGACTGGGGAACCAGAACCCAGTGATTTGGGGGTGGATCCAGCGATCGATCAAACCGAAGCGATGGATCCCGACACCCCAGCATCCAGTCCATCGGCAACTGGGGTTGGGCTGCCCACTGGCGAGATCGTCACCCCGCCCCTACCCCCTGCGCTGGTGGTGCCATCAGGGTCTGAAGATAGTCCGCCCGTGGGGATCCCTCATTTGCCAGGATCGGCGGCAGAGTTACAAGCGCCCCAGGATCCCTTGCAAGTGCGGATCGAAGCCCGCCAAGGCTTAGAGCTGGAGGAGGCGCTGGCTATCGCGGTTGAGCGAACCCGGATGTCAGGGTGGCCCAGTTGGGGATCGAGCGGGCTCAGGTGGATGTTGACCGCGCCACGATTGATTTTGCCCCCTCTCTGTCCAGTAGTGGACGGCTGGCTTATTCACAAGCACCTAATCTGAGCGACTTCGGTGGGGGCGATTCCTTCAACTTGACGGGCACCTTGATTCAGTTGGACTACACCTTTTTGGATAGTGGGCGTCGAGATAGCACTCTTGGGGCAGCTCAAGAGCGTCTGGCCATTGCCGAGCTGCAACTGGAGCAGGTGGAGCAATCGATCAAATTGGCGGTGGCCACCGCCTACTACGATCTCCAGGCGGCAGATGCTTTGGTGGCGATCAATGCGGCGGCAGTCGAGAACTCAGAGGCCAGTTTGCGGGATGCTGAGGCCCGAGAACGCGCGGGGTTGGGCACCCGATTTGATGTTTTGCAGGCGGAGACGGAGTTGGCCAACAATCGCCAGCAGTTGATCGGATCCCAAAATCAACAACAGCAGCGGCAGCGAGGTCTGGCGGAATTGCTCAATCTTGAGGATCCAACTGAATTGGCTGCTATTGCACCGATTGAGCCGACGGGTACCTGGGTGCTCAGCCTTGAAGAGACCATTATCCTGGCGTTTGACAATCGGCCAGAGTTGGAACTACAGCGCCGTAACTTTGATCTGGCGGTACAGCAATCAGAAGGAGCCTTGGCCAGCACGGGGCCCACGGTGAGTGGGTTCGCTGGCATAGATTTTGGATCCAATTTGCAGGATGACTTCCGCACTGATCTGGGTTACACAGCCGGGGCAACCGTGAATATCCCCTGGTTTGATGGCGGGGATGCTCAGGCTCAAGCGCGGGGCTTTGCGGTGGATGAACAGATTGCGGCTCGCAATTTTGAGCAGACCCGCAACGAGATCCAACGCACCGTTCAGGACGCTTTTTTGAACCTCAGCTCTAGTCGAGAACAAATTGACTCCGCCAAAACGGCTCTTGTCTCGGCCCAAGAGAGTCTGCGGCTGGCTCGGTTGCGTTTTCAGGCGGGGGTGGCACCCAAATTGAGGTGATCAACTCCGAATCAGCCCTAACCACAGCCCTAGCTAACCTTTCTGATGCGATCATTACCTATAATCGCTCGTTGATTTCGTTGCGGCGGGCGGTCAATGATTTGTGATTGATAGGGGATCCCATACTTTGGCTACTTTCTCCGACCTTTGGCCACCCGTCCTGCCGTCTCAGGGTTGGCAAGACATGGCTGCTCTCGATCCCCACTGGCAGTCTGCCCTGGCTGAAGCTAGTTTGACTCCGGTGCAGGGGTTAGTGTCGCCAGATTCTGCGGCGGATCTAGCGGATTTGGTCAGTCAAGCCTCAGCTCAGCAGCAAAAACTCTTGATCGCTGGAGCTGGCAGCAAGTTGTGCTGGGGATCCCCTGTGCAATCCCCTAGCTGGGCAGTTTCCACCCAAAAACTTAACCGCTTAGTGGCCCATGCCGTCAGCGATCTGACCGTCACAGTGGAAGCCGGGATCCCTTTGAAAACTTTGCAGGCCCATCTGGCTGATTGGCAACAGTGGTGGCCTGTGGATCCCCTTTACCCCGAGTCCGCTACCGTGGGGGGGATCATCGCCACAGCCGATGCGGGATCCCTGCGGCATCGCTATGGCAGTGTGCGCGATCTTGTCTTGGGGATCAGCTTCATTCGTGCCGATGGCCAGCTCGCTAAAGCTGGGGGGCGGGTGGTCAAAAATGTGGCGGGCTATGACCTGATGAAGCTGATGAGCGGGTCTTTTGGCACCCTGGGGATCCTGAGCGAGATGACGCTGCGGCTCTATCCCCTGCCTGCCCAACGATGCCTGTGGCTGATCAGTGGAGCAGCTGATGACGTGGCCCAGCTCTCCGCAGCCATGATGGACTCTCCCTTGACCCCAACCGGGTTGGATGTGCTCAGCGCAGGCTTTCTGCAAGAGTTTGGGATCCCTGACCCCCTAGGGCTACTGATCCAAGTGCAGGGAGCTGAGGTGGAGCCGCAGTTGGAGGGAATCAGAGCCTTACTTCATCAACTCAAACTAGCTCATACCCTGACGAATCTAGGTAGCGGGGATGTCGAAGTGCTCAGGGGCAAAAGCGCCGATGGTCTGCTGCTCAAGCTCAGAAGCCTGCCCAATCGCTCTGTCTTCTGGGCTGATTGGCTATCCCGCACCTATCCCGGCAGTCGGATCCAAATCCATCGGGGCAGTGGCATTGGGCGCTGGTGGGCACCTACACTCACGCCATCGACCCTAAGTCAAGTGCGGGCTCGGTTGCAACAAGAAGGCGGCTCATTGACGTTATTGGAAGCCCCCCTCTGGCTCAGACAACAGTGGGATCCCTGGGGGATTCCTGTCGAAATCCAAGGCTTGATGGCCTCAATCCGGCAACAGTTTGATCCCCGTGCCATTCTGAATCCCGGCAAACTTATTTAGAGGTCTACAAGCAGAATTATCGGTTCAATAACGGTTTTCCTACTACGGTTTACTTTCTCAATAGACCTCTTGCATGAATTGAACCTCACTTCGCTGCACCCCTTGATTTAAGCCAATCTTTAATGTTCATTCGGATACAAAAAACTATTCGTACAAGAGGTCTAATGTACGTCTTTTCTGTTGTCAAGCATTAGATTACGCAACAAACTAGAAAGCTCGTCAAGAAAAACCTAACTTGTTTGCAAACCGGAAAATCATATTGCCATTATGTTTAAATTTCTTCATAGCCTGTTCAGTAACTACCTAACACAGAATCTCCAACTAGGTTTTTACTATCCTGAAGGCTTGGTGCTGGACTAGTCGTTACGGTCGTAACAGATAAAAAGTGAACAAACTGCAATACATAGAAGTTCATTACTTGGCAAGATCTGCCAGCGTTGGAAATGGATCCCTGGTATCCCAGATTACATGCACTGATGCTGAAGCTGTGATATGTTTTACGTCAGTCTTTTGCCTTGCTGAGAAGGGGAAGGTGAAGGCGTTATATTCTTCTCAGGGTCTTTGCTGCATGAACCTAGCACGGAACCATAGCAATCAGTGGCCGCTAATGGAAAAGGATCGGCCTCCAATCTTTTCCGTTGTTGATACTTATCCTTGCCAATCACAGCTGGATATCATGGAAGAGCAAAATCTCAATGCCCTCCATAGATATACCAAGGCATTAATAGTTGCTTTAGGACATCGGGATCTTCTAACTCGACTTCATGCAGATCGGGTACAGCGTCTTGCGGAAGAGATGGGGTTACGTTGTGGTCTGACCAAAAATGAAATTTATACTCTTCGCATTGCAGCATCATTTCATGATATCGGCAAAATCGGTATTCCAGACCGTGTCCTATTGAAACCGGCAAAATTAGATGCGGAAGAGCGGAAAATCATTGAGCAACACTCCGAAATTGGAGAAAAAATTATGCTCTCTACAGAGCTTGATGGCTCTCAACAGGTTGCTTTATTGATTCGTCACCACCATGAGCATTACAATGGCATGGGCTATCCAGATGGACTTTCAGGAGAAAGTATTCCAATTTGTAACCGCATCATTAGCATAGCCGATAGCTACGATGCAATGGCCATGACACGGACATACCATACCGCAAGAACACATCAGGAAATCATGACTATTTTGGAGGAAGAAACAGGTGAAAAGCATGACCCGGAAATAATGCATATTTTTTGTGATTTTATCGAAACAAGTCAATTTAGAGCAGTAAAGACCAACGAGAAAAAATAGTTGATGGCATCATTCTGTTGTTAATTTAGGTCTAAATAGGATTAGCATTGACTGCTCAGCAGGGATCCCAGACCATCTCAAGATAATCAACTCCTGATCCCAATTTTAGTGATAAGTTTCACCAATAATTTAGAATATTGATGATCCATGAGTTTCCCCGTTGACTAGCTGTATGAAATGCCTAACTTGGAATCTTGAATGGGCATCTCCATCTAGCAATCGCATGAGGCTCATTAAGGCAAAAATCAGGGAAGTAGATCCTGATGTAGTGTGCTTCACAGAGGTCATTCGCTCAGTTGCCACAGATGGATATGTGATTGAAGCAAATGCTGACTATGGGTATCCCAATACAGATGAGAAGAGAAAAGTGATTCTATGAAGTAACAGACCTTGGGCAAATATTGATAAGATCGGTTATGAAATCATCCCTCCCGGACGTTTTGTATCTGGGGTCACGGATGGGGTTCGTTTCGTGGGTGTCTGTATTCCGTGGAAGTATGCCCATGTGATGACAGGGGGAAGGGATCGACAGCCGTGGCAGGATCATCTGTTATATTGCCAGGGACTTCAAAAGGTATTGAGTCAGTATTCCGACTCGTTCGAGCCGATCTGTATCCTCGGAGACTATAACCAGAGGATCCCTCGGCTTAACCAACCCCAGAAAATTGGAAGAGCACTGCTTGAAGCGATTCCTGAGACCTTTACAATACCAACAAAAGGATTGAAGGATATGGATGGCAAAATGTTGATTGATCACTACGCTGTTTCTCCATCTCTGAATATAGAAATTACACAGATACTCTCCCGTTTTGCGGAAGATGGAACGAGGTTATCTGATCATGTGGGAGTTGTTGCTGAGCTTAAAAAAGTGGTAGTGCCACCGTCTAAATCAGAATTACTATAGGGCACCTCGATAAATCCGAAAGAGTCTGTGAGATAGACATTTGTTCCAAAATGTGACAGGATTTGACACTACTTAAGCACCTCCAGATGAGTCAACAAGGCTTTCGGGACTTTCAGTTCCGATACGAGAAGTTAGCGGAACAGCAAGACTTTCTGATTGAGTTGGATAGACTCATCCCCTGGGAAGATTTTCGCCAGACACTGGAACTCATCCACCAAAAGACTCGTAAAAGCAATGCGGGACGCAAACCAATCGATGTCATTTTAATGTTTAAATTGCTGATCTGAGGGGGTGACAGGAAGGGAGAAAGGGAGTCAGGGCAAGGGGTTGCAGGGATCCGATGAGAAAGGGTAAACCCGATAGAGCCTACCCAATACCAAATATGTTGCCCCAATCCTACCAGACTCACCTCCAAGGTCAACTGTCCCCCCAACACTGGCGCATCCTTCATCATCTGCTCCTGCTGTTGCAGGTTTTTCACTCTGTCAACCTCGAATCTCTGGCCACTCTGCTGCCCGTTGCCATGACCTTTGCCGGTCGGCGTAAGGCTCTCCAACGCCTACTCACAGCCTTAGATATCCAGACCCACTGGTTGCCTGTCCTCACCTCTCTGTTGAAAGCACGGTTTTCCCCTGGCTCAACACTCTATCTGATAGTGGATAGAACTCAATGGAAGCACCGCAATGTATTGATGGCGAGCCTGGTCTGGGGACGAAGAGCTATACCGATTTACTGGACACTGCTAGACAAGCAAGGCTGTAGT
>JAAUUM010000179.1 GCA_012031565.1 Synechococcaceae cyanobacterium SM2_3_2 | reverse complement strand
TCGGATTCCATAGGTGGCCATCACCCCGAATGCCCATCCCCCAACTCTTGTTCTTGTCCACCACCCGCCGCCAGGTCTCCACAATCTCCTCATCCGTCGGCAAAGTACGGGGATCCAGCAGCTCGATATCATTGCCGCTGCCACGATAGGGCCGAGGATCCCAGTCCAGCTGAGCAAAATTGGCCAAAGCCCCCAGAGCCGTGCAGTAGCGCTCGCGCAAACGGGATCCCGGCTCGGTGGTGGTCACCAGCACTGACAACATCTCAGGGCTAAGGATCCGGTCTTGAGGCAGATCGCGGTAGACCCGCTGATAGTCCTTGGCCCAAGTGGTGGCAACAGCATCCCCCTCCCTGGTGTCGAAGTAGTGGCGGCGAACCGTTCCACCCAATCCCCTGCCGTGGGATCCTGCTTTCTCTCTTCCGGCCAGCGCCAAGTGCCCATCGTCAACTGTGCCCCCATCTCTTTGGCGATGGACTCAGCATGACGCAAGCCGATCGGATTGGCAGGGATCCCGGTGCCATAGCGCTGCTGGTAGGGATGGCCCTTGCCGCTGCTAGGCTTAGGGGGCAGAGTGCCCCGCAACCAGAACGAGGATCCCAGCACCTCGATCTTGAGACCGATCCCCCCCTCTTTTAATCGGTAATTCGCAGCGGCGATCAAGCGGGGATCCATGGCAGCAAAGCCCCAATTTAGTCAAAGATCTAGTCAAAGCGGGATCCCATAGTGTGTAGAGTCCCCTTGCCGCATGGATTCTAGCAAATGGTAGTACGGACTGAAAATCCTCGTGTCACCAGTTCAAGTCTGGTTCCTGGCATCTTAGTTAAATGGGCAAAATCCAGTCACTGTGCGGGCTTCAAGAGCCAATCCACCCTTTTGGATCCCGCCACATGACACCAAACACTGCCAAATCACCACAAAAATCTAGCCAACATAGTAGCCAACGCTTGGATCCCCCCCAGCCAAGATCATCCCCATCGATAAGCGTTTGGTGGATCTTGATACTAGGATTCGCCAAGCCAATGGCAGGCTCAAGGCTGGCAATGTTGGCATCAGGATCGAGATCCGACGCAATGAGTTTTACTTACGGGGGATCCTGCCCGCCAAGCCCGACAAAAGTCATCCTCCCAAGCAACAGGTGCTCTCAACTCAGATCCTTGCCAACATCGGCAACTTGCCAGCGGTGGAGCAGATGGCGCGACGCATCTCCGTTCAATTGGCGGATCAATCCTTTAATTGGAACGAGCATATCCGCGCCAAGCCAAAAACCAAGGATCTGCCACCACAGACCATAGGCCAGTGGATCGCCAAGCTGGATAGACATTATCAAGCCACCAGAGCTGATACATCAGCATCCCGAAACACTTGGGCCAAGGATTACGTGAGGGTTTATCGAGAACTACCCCAGCATGATCCGCTCACAGCCGATGGGCTGATCCATCTAATCACCACCACCACCACGGGATCCCGCCTGCGGATCCGCTTTGTGAACGCACTGGGACTGCTGGCAAGATTTGCGGGCTTGGATGTGGAGCTATCGGCCTATCTGCCCAAAGGCAAAGCCAAGCAACCATCACCAAGAGATCTACCCACCGATGAGCAGATCGGCCACTGGTTTCACATCCTGAAAGAACGGGATCCCCAGTGGAGCACGGTCTATGGGATCCTGGCTTGCTATGGATTGCGCCCATCCGAGTTTTGGCACGTTGACATAGATAGCCTGAGAGCAGATCAACCGCTGCTTAGGATCACAGATGGCAAGACTGAGCCAAGATCAGGGATCTTACCCTTGCATCCTGAGTGGGTTGAGATGTGGGGGCTGAGAGATGCCACGATGCCAGCCACCACCACCAATAAAGATCCCAGTGCGCCGATCAGTCGAATCTTTAGAGTCAATGCCATCCCATTTCAGCCCTATGATTTGCGCCATGCTTGGGCTGGCAGGGCATCAGCCTATGGGCTGGATGTGGGATCCGCTGCCAAGCAGATGGGCCATGGTGTCAGAATCCATGAGAAAGAATATGGGCACTGGTACACCGAGTCTCACCAGCGTAAGGTATATGATTTTCTGATGAGTAGCCCTCATAAGCCCCAGCCACCAAGATAAATGTCATCCTTATCATCCATCGTAATACGTTGGCAAAGCTAATCAGATTACACGCCATCAGATTGATCGTATTACGATGGATGGATCTCAATATGAGCTGTTAAAGCAGACACCATAGCCAGCAAAGCCCTACGGCAGGATCCCCTATCCTTGCCATCACGAGTCACTGTGGGGTCATTTAGCAGTTGAGAGACCAAGCTGTTGAGGTCTAGAGATTTTGGGGATGAGTTGGAGGGGAGTGAGCCACTGGTAACAACCCACTCCAAGTAGTCTGCTGGGGTCAATCCCTGAGATTGAGCAAGGCTTTTGAAATGCTCCCAGACCTGATCAGTCGCTCTCAGGGATCTAACCTGTCTAACGGTCTGCTTGGGGGCAAACTTGCCATCAGATGCGTGGATTCGCTTGCTATTTGCTGTTGTCATAGCATCGTATTACGTTGGTGGATAGACTTAATATCCATCGTATTACGATGATTGTCAACTACCTTTTCTCACCACGTGGCCTACCCAAATCTGCTGGGTTTAGCGGTGTGGTGATTGCTTTCAATTGATGGTTGAGCTGAGCCAGATCCCGTTTTATTTCTTCAGGGTCACCCTCTCCTTTTTCCATTAGATCAAGGTTGTCTTTGATTGCCTCAATAAGATCTGATTGATTGCATACCAGATAGTCCTCTGGTGGGTCGGGCACGCAGTCGTTAGGTCTTCTCAGCGCGCACATAAAGACATCACTGGCAATGGGATCGATCAGTTCAAGACCGCTAGCCAGTTTTTCAATCGTTGTCCAAGCAAACGCCTTAGCCTCACCTTTGAGGATAGTGCTCAGCATCTGCCTAGGCACACCTGATGTCTTGGAAAGCCTATATGCAGTGATCTCCCACCGCTGAAGAACTATCTGTAGTGCTTTTTTGACTTCCATGGTTGCCGTTCCTGTATTTCTGGGACTATAGTCAGTTTATCCTGACGATACCGGAGCGATAGATATGAAATATAAAAGCTCGATCCTGGTAAAGCTGCCAGTTGAAGACCATCTCAAGCTCAAAAGCCTAGCTGAGATCCGACGCACCACGGTCAACTCAATCTTGAGAGAGGCAATCCTATCGACCCTCAAGGCTGAGGGCATGGATCCGATGGCCGATAAAAAACCCCCAGCCAGTGCGAGTGGCGGGGGGATAAACCAAAAAAGAATGCAAGGACATGATAACCAAAAAAGAACGCCCCCGATATCGGGATGAGGGCGACCCTGTCAGCCCGCTACAAGACCTTAGTTTTTGTTGTGAATCCATCTGTAGCCTAGGCCCGTGGGCGGATCGATGTATTGATCTGGGTTGGACTCTCAGCCATTCCCTGCTGGTGGATCACTATCTTGCCTGCCCATGTTTGTGCGAGGAACATCAATGAATAGCCATCGTAGTCGGGCATCGACTGGAGCAGGGTTTAGCCACCGCAGTCTATTCACTGACCTTGATGAGACCTTCACTGAATACAAACGACCCCAAATCCTAACGAGTGTGGATCTAGTCCCTAGCCGCTCTGAGTTATAAGATCGCTGTGTTTTGGTGCAACTGGAGCGGATCCCCGAAGCTTATCGGATCCCTATCCACCACTTGGAGAGAGAGCGGGCTGAGGCGGTGCCCAAGCTGTTGGGATCCCTGTTATCGGCATTGGCTATGGGATTGAACCGTGTGGAGTCTCTACATCTGGAGCGACTGCCACGGATGGCAGACTTTGCGCTGATGGCCACAGCCTGTGAGCCAGGGCTAGGGCTGCAAGACGGTGAGTTTATGCGAGCTTATCAGGCCAATATCGATACCGCTGTCGAGACGGCTGTGGAGTGCAATCCCATTGCCGCTGCCATCCTTACCCTGATGGAGGATTGCACCCAGTGGGAGGGATCCACTCAAGATCTGCTGGACAAGATGAAGCATAAAAGCTCATCCACAAAGGTGTTGAAGCTGGATCCACGCAGGCTTGGACACGCCATGAGAGGTTCACTCAAAGCCGATCTGGATGCTCTGGGCATTGAAGTGGATGACTACAAGACCAAGACAGGAAAGCGGTGGATCATCAAAAGGCTGGAGACCCCTAGTAAGGTGGGAAAAACATCATCACCATCGTCACCATTGGCTCTGTGTAAGGCTTTGACAGGTGACAATGTTGAGTCGCCTCCAAACATCGTCACCACATCGTCACCGCTGAAACCCTATCAGGGCAAGGAAAATGACGATGATGACGATAAAAACGAGACCTTGCAGGGGTCTATGGAACTTTATGTGGGTCGTACCCGTGAACCGAAGCGGGCCAGAGCACGACACAGCACCTTTTATCTGGGATTGTGGGGTCTGCTGTGGGCTGAGGGGCTACAGATGGGGGTGGATGATGACTTCACAGCAGCCTCAAAAGCCCATCATCGTCGCCGTGCTCTCAGAGCCGCTGAGCTTATCAGGCAATCTCTCTAGCCTCTCTGTCACCCCCTCAGGGGTCGTAGTCTTCTGAAAAGATCTTGAATCCAATGAACCTTCAGGTAGACACTCTTGTCCATCCCCCAATGGGGGCACCCCGGCCAACCTTTGCTAAAGTGACAATCGGTTCTCAGGGATCCCCCTCAGCGTTGGATCCCCCTGTTCTGCCTGTCATTGTCTCCCCTACCTATGCCCGTTCTATCCTCACAGCCTCTTGATCAGCCTGTTCTCGATCCACTAGACCAGGATCACCACTTAGATCCGAACAATTCCCAATCGGGATCCCAGGCTCGCACCTATCACACCATCACCTTTGGCTGTCAGATGAACCGGGCTGATAGCGAACGGATGGCTGGGGTGTTGGAAACCTTGGGCTATCGCCACACCGAGGATCCCGATCAGGCCAATCTGCTGCTCTACAACACCTGCACGATTCGGGACAATGCAGAGCAGAAGGTGTACTCCTATCTGGGGGCACAGGCACAGCGCAAACGCCAGGATCCCAGTCTCAAAATCGTGGTGGCGGGCTGTGTGGCTCAGCAGGAAGGTGATCGGCTGCTGCGACGGGTGCCGGAGGTGGATCTGGTCATGGGGCCGCAGTATGTCAACCGGCTGGCGGATCTGCTGGCTCAGGTGGAAGCGGGCAATCAGGTGGTGGCCACCGAGCCGATCGAGATCCCAGAAGATATCACCAAGCCCCGGCGGGATAGCACCGTCACCGCTTGGCTCAACGTGATCTATGGTTGCAATGAGCGCTGTACCTATTGCATTGTGCCCAGTGTGCGGGGGCTAGAGCAATCGCGCCCTCCGGCGGCGATTCGGCTGGAGATGGAGCAGATCGCGGCAGATGGCTTCAAAGAGGTAACGCTGCTAGGGCAAAATATCGATGCTTATGGGCGGGATCTGGATCCCAATGTGACACTGGCCGAGCTGTTGCGACAGGTTCATGATGTGGACGGCATCGAGCGGATCCGGTTTGCCACCAGCCATCCCCGCTACTTTACGCCAGAGCTGATCGACACTTGTGCCGAGTTGCCCAAGGTCTGTGAGCACTTTCATATCCCCTTTCAAGCGGGCAACAACGAGGTGCTGAAGCGGATGCGGCGGGGCTACACCCATGAGCGTTATCGCCAGATCATTGAGCGGATCCGTCAGGTGATGCCGGAAGCTGCCATCAGTGCCGATGCCATCGTCGCCTTTCCGGGCGAAACCGAAGAGCAATTTCAGGACACGCTGCAATTGGTACAGGATCTGGAGTTTGACCTGATCAACACGGCAGCCTACTCCCCCCGTCCCGGCACGCCAGCCGCAGACTGGGCCGATCAATGGAGCGAAGAGGTCAAGAAGGATCGCCTGCAACGGCTAAACCGCCTGGTCTCAGAGACCGCCGCCCTCCGTAATGCCCGTTTCTTGGGGCAGCGGATGGAGGTTTTGGTGGAAAGCGCCAACCTCAAGGATCCCAAACAGGTGATGGGGCGCACCCGTGGCAATCGCTTGGTGTTTATCGATGGCGATATCGAGGCGCTCAAGGGATCCCTGGTGTGGGCAGAGATCACCCAGACTCGTGCTTTTTCCCTGACAGGACGCCGGATCTGATTCCCCTGCTGCTGGAGCAAATAAAGCAAATAATCTGAAGAGGCGATTCAAGAAGACTGCTGCCGCTTGGCCCACCAACCCCAAGCCCCACTGATCAAAGCTCCCCCCATCAGGATCCCGAGGGCCGGTTGAAAGAGAGGATACCAAAGCTTCAGCCAGAGGTTGTAGC
Source organism: Synechococcaceae cyanobacterium SM2_3_2 (assembly GCA_012031565.1). GTDB lineage: Bacteria > Cyanobacteriota > Cyanobacteriia > Thermostichales > Thermostichaceae > JAAUUM01. Next base: position 1,197 of record JAAUUM010000179.1, on the reverse strand, counting down.
CCAACGGGATCCCCATAAAGGCTCCCGATACTGAGAAGACAAACCAAGAAAAGCCAAAGAACACCACCATCACATCGGCCACCAGCAGGTTATTGAGCAGTTCGCGGGCTTTTTCAACTCGGGTAGGAGTGGGCTTCGGGGTGAGGGGCTGAGAAGGATCAGTGGTCATGGGTGCGGGTAGGAAAAGTAACTAGATTTGGGATCCCGAAAAGAGTTCCATTACTGTCGCAGGGTGGCCAGATTCACCAGCAAGCGATGCTGAAGGTGCTGGACCTGATCCACAGAGGATCCCCGATTGGCCAGCACAAACAGGGTGCCATCCGGCAGTTGTCCAGCCATGACGTAGCTCTCCCCTTCGCCCACACTGAGGGATTGGGCGGATCCCTCCGCCATCATCATCTGGGGCAAGCTGCTGGTCTGAGCAGGCAATCGCGGGGAGAGTTGTCCTTCCACCGCCAGAGACTGCAGGATGCCCATGAGGCTTGCGGGAGATGCAACCAGCGACAGAGGCTCCAGCCGGGATCCCCTGGTTTGATGGGCCGCTTGACTGGTGACGAGCCAGGAGACCACGGATGAAGAGAAATACTGGTGGGGTTGGAATGAGGCCAATTGGGTGCCATCTGGCAAGGCCACCACAATAGATTGGCTCTCCAGGTTATGTCCAGAATCCTGAAGCAGATCTAACCAGGCATCCACCGTTGCTTGGTAGAGGGCGGGATTGGCGATGCGGCCATTTTCAAATCGACTCACCCCCTCAGTGCGAGGGATGGGAACGGGGATGGGCAGGGATCCCGAGGGCCGGGGCTGTGGCGAGGGCAAGGGCGGCGGCGGTGTCGGGATAGGGGGCCAAGGCCGTTCATCACTGACCACCGCGACACTGATCTGCCGTGTTGGTGGGGAAATCACCTGCTCAGACTGAGAGAGCTGGCGGGCCAGCAGACCCAAGGCCAGACCGCCTCCACAGAGGGATCCCCAGAACAAGATGGATTGACGTGCCATTGTTATCGCCCCCAAACGGCTTTCTGCTACTCTATACCCTCCACCCCCTGGGTTGCATCCTTGGGGCGGCTGTCTTGACGGCCAAGACGAGTATTCAAGCGGTCTTGCACCCGTTTTTGGGCGCGATTTTCCAGTCTGGTCAGGCCCACCGCCGCCGCCATCAGCCCAGCTGCAAGGCCAAACTGGGCACTGCGGTGG
>JAAUUM010000178.1 GCA_012031565.1 Synechococcaceae cyanobacterium SM2_3_2 | reverse complement strand
TGATACGCCCTAGATACAGTTTGTCGGTTGGATCAGGTGTATGAGGATGAAGGGCGTGGGGTATTTGGCTAGTGAATGGCACACCGCCCGCAAGCGCACCTTGTTGAGTCCCTATGGGGTGGGCACGCTGGATCAGGGCTTGATGGGGGTAGTGCGCTCTCGCCATCAGTTTGTCAGGTTATTTGGTCTAGCAGGGCGCACCATTATTTTGGATGAGATCCACGCCTACGACCTCTACACCAGCACTCTGCTAGAGCGGTTTTTGGAGTGGGCAGCGGTACTAGGATCTCCCGTGATTGCACTGTCAGCCACGTTGCCCCTCACCACCCGTCAGCGATTGCTCACTGCCTATGCCACCGGCTGTAGTCAAACAGCTCCAACGTTGCCCGAGGCTACTTATCCTCGAATGACTGCTTTCTCACAAGGCCATACTACTGCCGCATCCTTTGCTGCCTCGCCCCATGTATGCAGATCCCTGACGGTTACTTGGGTGAAAGGTAAGGATGAGGATCAGGAGTGGATAGCTGCTTTGCGCCACAGAATGGCTGAGGCTGGGGGCTGCGTAGCGGTGATCTGCTCGACGGTGAATCGTGCTCAGGCTGTTTTCCAAAGACTTCAGGCGCACCTTTCTCCTGAAGAACTGGGTCTTTTCCATGGCCGTTTTCTATTCAAGGATCGGGAGCGAATTGAGAAAGATTGTCTAAAGAAATTCGGCACGGGAAACGACCATCGACCCCAGCAGTTTGTTCTAGTGGCCACTCAGGTGATTGAACAAAGCCTAGATGTGGACTTTGACCTGATGGTTAGCGATATTGCTCCCATTGACCTGCTGCTCCAGCGTTCGGGGCGACTCCACCGCCACAAGCGGGATCATCGACCATCAGGGTTTACCACTCCTCAACTGTGGATTGTGGAACCCAGCTTCACGGCCAATGGCAAGGCTGATTTTCAAGACAGTGGCTACATCTACGATCGCCACATCCTCCTCCGCAGTTGGCTCACCCTCCGTCACCGCCCCCAGGTACAACTCCCCCAGGAGATGGATCCCCTGATTGAGGCAGTGTATGACCTGGAAATGACTGTTCCCGCAGGTTTAGAACCTGTTCATGCTGAGGATTGGGTCGCTTCTTTGGAGAAATATCACATCGAAGAGAAGGAGGCGAAAGAAACCCGCGCCAATGAGGTGAAGATTCCGCCACCCCATTCAGATTCAAAGCCTGACCAGTTTACCTACCGAAAAAAGGAGGATGACGAAAGCGCAATCGCCGCCGCGACCCGCCTCGGTGAACCCTCTATCGCCACCATCTTTTTGCAACGCACTGATTGCGGACTAGTGTTTCCAGGATCCCAAGAATCAGTCAATCTCAACACCCGTCCTGATCTGGCCCTGATCCGTAAACTTCTTGCCCATAGCACTCGCATCTCCAAGAGAGAGATTGTCAAAGGCTTACTAAATCAGGAGAACCCTAAGACTTGGACTTCGGCCTTACTGCGAAACTGCCGCTACCTGGAGGTCAATGCTCAGGGGGTGGCAGTGGTGGGGAACTGGCGGCTAACCCTGGATCCCTTGAGAGGGGTGTTGATTGAGAACGATTCAAAATCCTGAAGGAAACTTGCTACAGATGTCATTTGATTTGCTTGATGAGTCCTGGATCCCGGTGATGGCCCCTGATTTTCAGATCCGAGATGTTTCTCTGGTCGAACTTTTTCAGAGCTGGGAAAACCTGCGGGAAATTCAGGCTGACAACCCACCGACCACATTGGCTCTCTATCGACTGCTGCTGGCGATTCTTCATCGAGCCTATCAAGGGCCATGTAATGAAGACCATTGGGAGGAGATTTTTGCAGACGACGGGCAAAGGGCAATAGCTTATTTGAAAACCCAGCGGGATCGCTTCGACTTGCTCCATCCTGAGCATCCCTTCATGCAGGATCCCGTCTTGCCCCTAGAAAAAGCCGTCCCCATCTACGCTCTCCACACCATGAGCACCTCCCAGGTGTTTTCTCATGAGCATGAGTGGAGCGGCTACGGCATCTCCCTGTCCCAAGCTGCCCGCTTACTAGTACGGCTGCAAGGGGTTGATATTACCAGCCTGAGAGCGTTCTACGTCGGGCAATCCAGCGGCAACCGCTCGGCGGTCAACACCCCCACCATCAACGCCGTTAATGTCCTGGTGCGGGGCAGCACTCTGAAGCAAACCCTGCTGTTTAACTTAATGCGCTATGACCCAGCAGCAGAGATGCCCAGTGTTGTCACGGGAGAAGATCTCCCTACATGGGAAACCAGCTACGCTGGCAAGCCCAAGAAGACAGCTCCCAAAGGCTATATCAGCTACCTCACGTTTCCCTGGCGACGGTTGAGGCTGTTTCCAGAACATGACGAGGTGAGCCAAGTGGCTATCACGATGGGAAATTCTCTGCCGGACAAGGTATCGCCGCAGCAGTGGGAATGTGGGGTCGCCTATCGGGAGGACAAGCCCGTTCGCCTGTCCTTGCGAAAACAACTTTGGCGGGATGCCGATAGCTTTGTGCTGACGGCAGACAAGCAGCATCGCCCTCGCATTGTGGATTGGTTAGCCACCTTAAAACGAGATGATTTGGTCGAGGATGTTGTGACGTTTCAGATCTCCGGCCTCAGTGCAGATAAGGCTAAGCCTTTGGGATGGAGTTGGGAGCAGTTCTCAGCCCCGATTCAATATGTGACTGATGCGGATTTGGCACAAACGCTGAAGAGTGCAATCGCAATTGCTGAAAGCCACCAACAGATCTTCCGTTCCTTCAAGGGCAGTCCCTACTTTGCTCTAGCAGAAGTGCTGAAAAATGGGGATCCCGGCAGTTTAGCCAATGCCCTAGATGGCGAATCTCGCTATTGGGCCACCCTGGATCGGGTCTTTCCACAACTGCTGAACGCCCTGCCTCATGACAGCCACACCGGAGCCGATGGCATCACCTACTACGGCAACCAGGAACTTCCTGCCTGGACGAATACAGTACAAAACGCTGCCCGCCAAGCCTTTACCGAATCCATTGTGTCCATTCGCAACTATCAGGCGCGAGCTTTGGCACTGCGATCTCTAGAGCGACACCTCGGCAAACTGCGGGGTGGAGACCCAGAGGATAAGAAAACAAAGGAAAAAGTTGCTTAACCAGATTTCTAAAGTCCCACATCTTTGAACTGGAGAACTTTCACAATGCTAGTAACCCCAAAAAGCAGCCGCCTAGAGAGAGCGGTAACCTTTCTCGACGGACTCAAGAAGCGCATTAAAAATGATAGCGGGGCAAAGGCCATCCTCAAACGTGCGTTGTCTGGGGACAATCGCCATCTGCGTCAGACCTACCCACTGTTGCTGCCCACTCTAGAGGGGATTTCTGAATGGCAACAGGACATCTGGATCTTTGTCGCCTGCCTCTCGGTCTACCACTATCACCACCCAGAACCAGCCCCGCGCAGCTTTGCCCAAAGCTGTTTGGACTTACACAATAAAGTGCCTTCCAATGGCCCTGAACGTCGCTTCCGTTCTCTCTTAGACACGACCCTGATTGATATTCAGTCCCCTATCACAGCCCTAGTGCGGCAATTCAAAAGTCAAGACATCAAGGTCTACTATCCCCATCTGATTACCGATCTCTGCAATTGGGATCACCCCGATCAGTTTGTCCAAGACCGTTGGGCTAGAGGCTTTTGGCGGGCACCGCTGCCACCAGACATATCAGGCGAGGCTGGTGTTGATGCATGAAGCAGCTCACCTATACCGCCCATGCCCTAGCAGAAATGCAAAGGCGAGGGATTTCTCAAGAACAGGTCTAAGCAGCTTATTTACAACCGGAGCAAATCTTGCCAGGACGAAATCAGCGAATGATCTATCAATCACGGATGAATTTTGATGGCGACAAGCCCTATCTTCTGCGAGTGTTTGTCGATGAGATGACTACTCCGCCAGTTGTTGTAACGGTCTATCGCACCAGCAAGATTGAAAAGTATTGGAGGCTGTCATGAAAATCATCTATGACCCAGAAGTTGATGTGCTGAGAATTCTATTTCAAGATACGCCAATCAGTGAAAGTGATGAAGACGAATCAGGAATCATCTTTGATTTTGATGGTGAGGGAAACGTAGTTGGATTAGAGATTCTGGATGCCTCTCTGCGCATCGATGATCCTCAGTCTGTCAGCTACATGATTTCCAGACCAATGCCAATATCAGTGGCTGAAATCTGACTTGAGTATTTCGGCGGAGCAATCTCAATATCAAAAGTGAGGATGCTCGTACCTTTGAACCGTCTGAACTATTTCAATTTACTGAGGACATTTTCATGAAACTTGAACTTCATTTGATTCAGAGCTTTCCCCCTGCCAACCTAAACCGGGATGAGAATGGGATGCCAAAATCCACCGTCTTTGGTGGTCGGCCTCGTGCCCGTATTTCCAGCCAGTGCCAAAAGCGGGCAGTGCGAAAGTATTATCAAGACTATGCTGACCTCGACCCGGCCCAATTTGCCGATCGCTCCCGCAACTGGCTTCCACAGCTTCAGGAATTATTGATTGAGCAAGATATTGGGTCTGAACAGGCCGCGATGGCTGCTCGTCTCGCACTGGAAGAGGGACTCAAGCTCAAGTTCAACGATGAAGGGAAGGCTACCACCATTGTCTTTTTGGGACAGACGGAACTGGCCGCAATCGCCCATATCCTTGTCAACAATTGGGATGCCATTGCTCCTGGACTAAATGGCGACAAGCCAGAACTGCCCAAAGAAATCACCAAGGCGATCCAAAAAGCCCTAATTGACACTGGCAAACCGGGCGATGTGGCCCTCTTTGGCCGCATGATGGCTTCATTGCCCACGGTGAATGTGGATGCTGCTGTGCAAATGGCCCATGCCATCAGCGTCAATACCCTGCAACAGGAATTTGACTTCTTTACGGCAGTGGATGACCTGGGCGGCGATGATGAAACTGGCGCTGACCACATGGGGGAAACTGGCTACAACAGCTCCACCTACTACCGCTTTGCCACCCTGGACACAGAGCAGTTAGTCCAGAATCTAGGCAGTCGGGAACACCTTGAGTCTGTGGTCAAAGCCTTTGCCAATGCCTTTGTGCAAGCAATCCCCAGCGGGCACCAAAATGGCTTTGCTGCTCATACCCGGCCAGCGGCAGTGATGGCCGTGGTGCGTCAGGGGCAACCGGTATCTTTAGTGGATGCCTTTGAGGATCCCATCAGTCCTAAACACGGGGCTAGTTTGCTGGCGAATGCGGTTGGTGCGATGGATGCCCATTGGGCGGACTTGACAGCCATGTATGGGGAGTCAGGGGTGCAATACATAGGCATTGTCACCCGCAGTAAGTTCACAGACCAATTGGATGTCCTCAAGCCGGTGAGCAAGGGTTCTGTCGCAAGGATCCCCCTTTCCCCTTGCGCCTAGTGTTAGAGGCTGACGGCGGTACAGATACCCGCCAGGATGTTCCGCTTGACTGGCAAGGTCGTCGTTTTGGTCGCCGCACCGTCACCACGACGTACCACTCACCGGAGGCTGTATGTTCCTTTCCCAACTAACCCTGAATGAACGGCAATCTCTGGTGCATCGAGAGTTGGGCAATGCCCACAAATTTCACCAGCGCATTATGCAAGCCTTTCCTGATGAGGAAGACAGGGCCACTCCCCGTGAAGATTGGCACATTCTCTTTCGCCATGAACCCGATAGCGATGTGGTGTTGGTGCAGGCGGCCCTTGAACCGGACTGGTCAAAGTTACCGGATGGCTACCTCAAGCATCATGCCGTCAAAGCTGTGAATTTAGGGGTCGAGCAGCTCTCAGCTTCTCGGTTCTTTCAGTTTCGTCTCCGGGCTAACCCTAGCAAGCGTGATGCCAAAACTAAGAAGACGATTGGTTTCTATCATCATCCTGACCAGCTCGCATGGCTAGAGCGACAGGGGGATCGCTGTGGGTTTTTGCTCCACAATACCGATGTCATCTCAGCTCCCAACGACTTTGGCATCAAGAAACAAGGCACAGCCCCCATTTGCATTACGACTGCTTTATTTCAAGGTGTTTTGGAAGTAACAGACTCTGATTCATTCTTGTCTGCACTAAAGGCAGGGATTGGTCGAGGAAAGTCGTATGGCTGCGGGTTATTGTCTCTGGCGCGTATGTAGAGAAAAAAGCCACATCTGATTTGGAGATTGACCATGTCTTCATTACGGAGTATCCCGAAGATTCGGGACAGCATTAGCTATGTCTATGTGGAGCGGTGCCGGATTGAGCAGGATGCTAAAGCAATTGCGGTATTACAGGAGCAGGGACGCTATGTGATTCCCTGTGCCAGTTTGACAACGTTGATGCTTGGCCCTGGCAGTGTGATCACTCATGCGGCGATCAAAAATTTGGCAGATGGTTCTTGTTCGGTGCAGTGGGTTGGAGAGGATGGACTACGGTTCTATGCCAAGGGATCCCATCCTTCCAGTAGTGTGGAGCGGCTTTATCACCAAGCAAGGCTATGGGCAGATCCGGCCCAGCATCTAGCAGTGGTGCGTAGGATGTATACATTTCGCTTTTCTGACCCCTTAGATGATCGATTGACTTTGCAACAGATTCGGGGGCTTGAGGGGGTGCGGGTGAGAACCACTTATAGTCGTCTGCGCAAAGAGACAGGGGTGGAGTGGAAAGGGCGAGATTACAAACTGACGAAATGGGAAGATTCTGATCCGGTGAATCGGGCGTTGTCTGCGGCAAATGCTTGTCTTTATTCTATTTGTCAGGCGGCTTTGAATGCGGTGGGATATTCGACATCTTTGGGGTTTGTTCATACTGGCAAGCCTCTGTCTTTTGTCTATGATGTCGCTGATCTCTACAAGACTGAGACCACGATTCCGGCGGCATTTGAGGCGGCGGCTGAGATGGGCTTGGAGGTGGAGTCTAGAGCTAGACAGCTTTGCCGTGAAAAGTTTGTGGAACAGCGATTGATGCAAAAGATTATTGGGGATGTGGACTCTATTTTGGGTCTGAAATCTATCAAAGAAGAGGCGGATCCTGTGGGACATCTTTGGGATAACCAAGAAGGCTCTGTGGCGGGAGGCCGAAGCTATGGGGATCCTCTGGGTGAGCAGGAGGAAGGCTAATGGTGGTTTTTGTGCTGGAGAATGTTCCGGCTAGTTTGCGGGGGGATTTGAGTCGGTGGCTGTTTGAGGTTAGGGCCGGAGTCTTTACGGGTCGGGTTTCGGCTCTGGTGAGGGATGAATTGTGGGCGATGGTGACGAGTCATCTGGGCAATGGTTCGGTCTTGATGCTCTATTCCACAAATTCTGAACAGGGCTTTTGGGCACGGAGTTTAGGGGATCCTTCCCGGCAGCTTGTAGACATAGAAGGGGTACTGCTGGTCAAAACCCACTGAAATCGGGGAAAATGGAAGTGTTGTCCCCACGCCTGTGGGGGTGAACCGGGTGTCAAGAAGACCGCCACGATATAGCCAAAGAGTTGTCCCCACGCCTGTGGGGGGTGAACCGGGCGGCTGAATAATCGAGCAACTGGATGAAGGC
>JAAUUM010000177.1 GCA_012031565.1 Synechococcaceae cyanobacterium SM2_3_2 | reverse complement strand
TGCAACACCAAGAGACCCATCGCTAGGATCCGCCGCTGCCCCATGACCAATCAGGGCAAAGGATCCCAACACCAGCACACTGCCCAATAAGATCGGGATCCTAGAGATCGCTAAGCTAACCAGCCCTAGCAAGCGGATCCCAGCACTCAAGCCATAGGCCGAGGTCAAAACGGCTGGGATCCCAGAGAGATCCCCGTAGATCTGAAGGGTTTGAATGAGGAATCCAGCCACCGTTACCAGCCCAGCCACTAGCAGCAGGCTCAACACCCATTGCTCTCGTCGAAACCATAGGATCCCTACAGCCAACAACGATCCACCATAGGCACCCAGTCGCACCAGAGCACCCCATACCCGCCAGGGATCCACGGTCTCCACTTGCTCGGGAACCAGAGATTCCTCAGATCCCACCAAAAAAATAAAGGATCCCCGCACAGGATGGCTGTCGGCAGAAATCGCCCGCCATGTCACTGTATAGAGTCCTTTCGGTAGATCGGGAGCTAAAGCAATCTGCCCCGTCTCCCCCATCCTTTCAATCTCGCCCCGATGCACAGGATCCCCACTGTTATCCAACACCTGCAACTGCGTGATCTGAACCTGCTCATTAAAGGTCAGCACCACTTCAGTCGGAGGGATATCTAATGCGGCACCATCTGCCGGATCCGTCTGCAACAAAACCGCATGTGAAAAGGCCAGATCCCCCCACAGCACCATCGCTAGTGAGAGTATCAGACCCACAATAATTAGTTTCGTTAGCTTTAACACAAGTCAACCATTCACTGAGACATCCCAAAACCTGATAAACCTTACAGGTCACTGTTCAGAGAGAAATTAGCGGTCTAAGTAGCTGGGTTGAATTAACCGCAAGATGCTGGTGGGAGAAAACGCGATAAGCTCCCTGCCTGGGGCTCCCCTCTGATTCTCTTGTCTTGAAAGTAATTGCGCCTACCTACTTACCAATTGCAACAATGGTGCGGGTTCCTCTAGATCATGGGGATCCTGCCCCTCTTCTGCCACCTGGATCCAGCGGCTCACCCCGTCTTCGCACTCTTGCACCGCTGGGATGGCAACTGTTTCTCCAGGCTTATCGGGCGTCCGGGCACTAACGCTAAATTCGTCCATAAACTCATCGGGCAACGCTGCCCCTTCAGGTGCTTCCCAAATAATCTCAGAGACTCGTTCCGTGATCTGTTGACCGTGATCCATGTAAGGTTCATCTAATTCCGCCTTAACGATGGAAATCTGCCAACTGTGATGCACCATCGGCCTAATCGAACTGAATCCTTCTGGAAATTGCACCCGCAAGCGAGTTGTCGGGGATCCGTCACATCCGTGGGGTACCCGAAAAGTTAATTTGGCATAGCTATTTGCAGTTGCCTCACGCGGATTCACCGTCACATGAGCAGAACTTGGCAATGAAACGAGAGTCACTCCCACCAATCCAGAGAGGAGAACCAACGGCTTTAACATGATGTCATCTTGAGACAGAATAGCCCCAAGTTCCAGCCAATTGCTGAGAAAGTCAAAAGACAACCTGTCAAACTTGATCGGATCCCCTATGGGGGGATAAAGCCTATAGATAATCTGCCTCAATTGGCCTTATTGAATAAGCAAATAAATGTCAAAAGACAGGCTGTCAAGGATTAAGTTATTTAACAGTTCGTGCAGCTCGTCTCAAGATTGACACAACGTCTTTTGACAACATCAGCAGTCCTGTCTCAAGATAAAACTCACGAAAATGAGGAGATCAATCGGCAGTGCTAAAACAATTATTCAGCCTGACAGTGGCAGTATGGGTTTGTAGTTTTGTGTTTTTGGGATCCTTTTTTGTTCAGCCTGTGATGGCAACTCCAGACTTAGCCGTAGGTAGCCAGATATTCAAATCAAATTGCATGGGCTGTCACATGGGAGGTCGCAACTCTATCATTGCTGCTAAAACTCTGAAATTAGATGCTCTACATGAGTACTTACTAGATACTCCTGAAGCGATTATCTCTCAAGTCACCAATGGCAAAAATGCCATGCCTGCCTTTGGTCGCCGTCTCAATTCAGAACAAATCGAATCTGTTGCTGCCTATGTGTTGGATCAAGCGGAGAAAGATTGGCCCCGCAATGGCTAGATCTCTCGGATATATCTCTAGCTCCCCAATTTAGGTGACTGTCATGAATGATAGTATTAGACGCTTCCGGTCAATGACTCTGGGGCTGATGGTTTCTATATTGCTTTTGATGATTGGAGGCTTGTCGGCTCAAGCTCAATCGGATGTTCTATCCATTTCTGACCATTACTTTGAATCCGGGATCCGACTCTATCAAGCGGGACATCTCCCTGAAGCTCAATGGGCCTTTGAACAAGCTCTGCTGTTAGATCCCCAAACATTAGATGCTCACAATAATCTGGGTAGCATCAAAGCTCAACTAGGGGATCCTAAAGGTGCTCTAGAGGACTTTCGGGCTGAATTAGCTCTGGATCCCAATCATCCCAATAGCTCTCGGATTTTTCATAATATCGGCAATAGCCTATTAGCCTTAGGTCAGCCTGGAGAAGCCATCATAGCTTTTGAAGCTGCTCTCAAAAGGGATCCCAATCTCATAGAATCTCACATCAGCCTAGCAGGTGCTCTACATCAATTAGGTCTTGATCACCAAGCCCAAATTCAGCTAGAACTTGCCCTCAAGTTGGATCCCGAAAATCCTAGAGCCAATCATGACTTGGCGGTTCTAGAACGTGCCCATTTTCCCCAGAAAGCTCTGCAACGATTACATCTTGCCTTATCGGTCAGACCACACTGGTCGGAAGCTCACAATAGTTTGGCTCTCACCCTGATTCAGCTCGAACAATGGGATTTAGCCCTAGCTGAGTTTCGAGTAGCCTTATTGTGGGATCCTGAGGCAAAGACTATCCAGAAAAATCTGGGGCGGCTTCTGGAGCTATTGAAGGAAGATCGCGTGATTTACTGCTAAAAATGCCACAGTCAGAATGAGCAATCTTTAGCCTCTCTGGTCAGCCATGAAAGGGCACAACCAACAATGGCAATACAGGGATCAGCCAGCCCCACCCGATCTCAATCTCGTTCTCCCGATCAACTGAATAGCCCTCCAGCAACCGTTCGATTCGCTGGGATAGTCGCCCCACCTGAGAGGGATCCGATAGTCCTACCCCGACCCATTCGGAGCCGTTGATGCCATCAGTGGAGACCAAAAATAGGGTCTCAGCCAAAACCACGGGATCCACTCGCTCTGCTGCCCACCGATCCGCCCGTAGCTCCCGCAATGTGATCAGCTCCTGCCACAGATCAGCTGTTCGGGGTAGCCCCACTGACAACACTCGCATCCAGCCCCAGATCAAAAACCAGAAGGTATCTCGGTAATGGCGATGGGCCTCCTCATGGGCCACCACAGCTGCCCATTGCTCTAGGTTGAGTCGTTCTAGCAAGCCCTGTGTCACCACCAAATCAGGCTCCCAAAAGCCCACCTGGGCTGCAAATAACTGCTGCGAGGGGATCACCCGTGCCACCACCCCTTCTCGCCCGCCCAACGGATGCCGCCGCGCTGCCCACCATGACCACCCAGCCCGCCCCACCTGCCATACCCCGATGGCCGCTGCTACTATCAAAACCAGCTCGGCAACGTGATGCCCCAGATGACCTGCCCAGGCGGATCCCATCGTTCCTTTTGGCCCCATCCACACCAACGCCAAGGCGGTCAACAGCACCAACAGCACTGGCCCCACCAAGGCCAAGAGAGTCTGGCGCATTCCCCCCTCAGTCTCGATTTGCTTGACCAGTCTCTGTTGCCACAGTCTGGCGATCACCACGGATCCCACTAGCATCAACAGATGAATCATTCGGGATCCCTCCTTTCTCGGGCCACCTTGAGGCGGGCAGCAATGGCTTGCAATTGGTCGATGCTATCAGCGTCCAGGCTATCGGCAAAGGCCGCCACCACATCGGGGTTGCCCACCGACAAAAATTGTTGCAATTTATCGTGGGCCAAGACCGAGCGAGCTTGTTCCCGACTCAGACAAGGGTGCCAAATAAAGGTGCGCTGTTGGCGGTCACAACTGACCCAGCCCTTTTGCAAAAGCCGCTGTAATACCGTCGTCACGGTGGCATAGGCCAGCTCTCGGTCAGGATCCGTCAAGATCTGGTCATGAATGGCTTTAACGGTACTGGATCCCTGTTGCCAAAGGATATCCAGCACCTCCGATTCCAGCGGCCCGAGGGTCAACTGTTTGGGACGATACTCCGGTAGCGGCGGCATAAGGTCGAAGCACTGAAACTGACCAATACATTAACCGATGCTCACCTGGATCAGCCCAAAACGGACCTACAGGTGGTTGAAGTGCCTCTATCTCTGATATCTGGGATTTCTGGAGCAAATTGTTGGCTATTCTCTTGAATCGTTCATCCCCACATCAGGGATCCCTGGCTGGAACGATTTTGAGAGCTTTCACCTCCCGATACTCTTGTTCAGAGAGTAGGTCAATCGAACCTTCATACTATAGAATGAGAATCATTATCATGCTGAGTCTATGTCCCCATCGCAGATCACCCTGGTCACTGGCCCCCCTGGGGGAGGAAAAACCACCTGGATCCGGCAGCAGCTCAGCCAATCTCAGGATTCCATCATCTACTTTGCTGCGGGGGCGGGATCCCTGCCCATTGATGGGGTGCATCTGGGGGTGGAGTTTCGCCACCTTAAGGTGCTTCTCGAGGGACAAGAAGAGGATCTGTTGCAGCATATCCAAACTGGAATCCCGGTGATTGTAGAAATGGCTTTCCACATTGATCCGGTACAGATGCAGCAGATTTTCGGACATTTTGAGTGTCATTGGGTTGGCATTACCTCAGATCCAGATCAAGACTCAGAGTCCTATTTATGGGCCGATGAATTGATCCCTGGTCAAGCATTGCTTCCCCCATTGAGGGATCCACAAATCTGGCGTGCTCCTCTCACCGGACAAGTTTGGGATCCAGCCAGCTTGGAACTCTTTTGGGATGAGTTGCTGATGGGAGCCTATGGTCAGATTTATCGGGTTAAAGGGATCTTTGAGATGCCGGAAGGACAAGCCATCTTTGGGGAATTTACGAAAGGATCCCAGCGTACCTATTTGGACGATTTTGATGTTCTAGATATGCCTCGTCACGTTAAAGGACGACCCCAACGGTTGACTGGTCTCGAAGTATTGGGACGACATCTGGATACCAGATCCATGAGCCAAACGGTGCAGGATAGCTGCTTATCCGATTTAGTTCTGGCTGATTATCAACGTCAAATCCAAGAAGCCATTGACCGAGGAGAACTAGCCGCATGAAACTAGCCGTCATCTCTTGTATTCACGCCAATCTTCCAGCTCTGGATGCGGTCTTGTCAGATATTGATAAACACTCGGTCGATCAGATTTTCTGTGTCGGAGATCTGGCTGGCTATGGCCCCCATCCCAATGAAGTCATTAAGAAAATCAGAACAGTAGGGATCCCGACTTGTGCGGGTTGTTGGGATGAGGATGTGGTGGAAGGGCACAATGCCTGTGAGTGTAGTTACCCTTCAGTGTTAGCCGAAAAGCGGGGTTTATTAGCCCATGAGTGGACGAACCAACGGGTGAACCAGGAGAACAAGGACTGGCTTGAGACTCTGCCCCATAGTCTCAAGTTTGAAAATCTCGCTTTTGTACACGGCAGTCCCCACAGTGCCCACGAATATCTCTTGCCCGGAATGAGCGAGTTTTTGGCGTTAGAACGAGTTCTGAGCACTGGAGCCGATATCCTTTTTTGTGGACACACCCATGTCCCCTACATTCGCACCCTCAAAGATGCACACCTTCAGGTCAAGATCACCCCCTCAAATGGGGATCCCCAGACCCAATCCTTCCGTGCTCCCCTTAAGCGCATTGTTAATGTCGGATCTGTCGGTGAACCCCGCCACGGCAGACCTAACGCCACCTATGTTCTTTACGATACTGATTTGGATGAAGTGACTCTACGTGAAGTGCATTACCCCTTCCAACAAACATGTATGGACATCCTGGAACGGGGGCTACCCCCCATTTTTGCTTGGCGATTAGCCCATGGGTTGGAATATGCCGAAAAGGCAGAGGATGCAGCTCATGTTTGCACTCGTTGAGGTCGGTTGATGCAGTGGGCTATTTTGAGCGGGATCCTGGGCAATAGTACTGCCTATGAAGCGGTGCTCCAAGATATGTACCGACAGAAAAATCCAGTGGAGCAGCTTTTTATTCTAGGGGATGTGATTGGGCCAATCCCAGAATCTGAAAAACTGATCGGACGCCTACAGAATCCCAAATCTGGTGAACTTACACCTCAACTTTGTCTGGGCTGGTGGGAAGAACAAGCCCTGATATTACATGGCTTAGGCCACACAGGGGATCCCGTTGAATTACGCCAGCAAGAGGGAGCCAAAGCTGTTGAACACCTCTGGAAATCCATCTCAAAACCTACCATCAACTGGATCCGCTCCTGGGATTTTGGCTTTCAGGAGTTGGATTGTTTGTTGATTCATGGCAGTACCCTCAGCGTTAGCGAAGCCCTCACCCCTAATACCCCGCCTTTACAACTGTTGGATCGCGTTGTAAGAGCTGAGGTCAACAGTCTATTTTGTGGTCGCTCTGGCCAAGCCTTCCAAGTAGACTTGTCTAACGGCTCTGTCTATGAATGCCTCACTACACTGGAGGGATCCCAACCTGATCAAGAGAGAACCACAGCTGCCAGACAGGTTATCGGTGTTGGCAGCGTGGGAAAGATGCGTAGACAAGCAACCTATACTCTCTATGATCCTGGATCCGGTCGAGTGCAGTTTCGACATATTCACTACGGATTCTCTGGGCAGGGATTTGGCCCGCTAAGTTAGACAAGAAACCTCCTCAGGATTAGCTTGAGGAGGTAAGAATGATTTTAAGCTATCTGCCAGATTTAGATGCTGGATTCAATCAGTTCTTTGATAGGTTCCTCTTTTGGCAGAGGCCCAAGTTTAACCCCATCAGGGTAGTATTCCCATCCGTCCCGAATCTTAATATCTTGATCCCAAGGCAGCTTATAGTTTCCTTCTGCCAAATCCTTCACCCAAGTCAGGTAGTTCTCACGCTCCCCACCAGGCTTACCGACATATCCTCGACATCCAACATTGAAAATATTGTTTTCAAGAGCCCAGTTTTTACGAGCCTCGTCCACCAGTCGAGGGAAGAGTTCAGCCGTCACGATTTCCCAAGGATTTCGGTGGCCTTGCTGAATAACATTACCATCATAATTACATACTGTTCCTTCGCCAAAATAGTAAAATACTCCATCATAGCCTGCCAAGTTAACAGAGATACTGTACATCAAATTCTGCCAAGCATTAGTCCGGTTTGTCCAGATCCACTGGTCATTAACTTGAGTTGAATATCCAGAGATACGGATATAGACATTACAGCCCTTCCCTCAGTCACTCGCTACAGTCAATACACTTTCTAAACCAGTTTCTTAATTCGCTTGCACTGACTAACCTAATGGCCATCTCGATTAACCTATCTAGTGCTTCTGCTGTCTTCGT
>JAAUUM010000019.1 GCA_012031565.1 Synechococcaceae cyanobacterium SM2_3_2 | reverse complement strand
GATCAGGTCGAAATTGAAGTGAAAGCAGGCGATGGGGGCGATGGCATCGTTGCTTTTCGTCGAGAAAAATATGTGCCTGCCGGTGGCCCTTGGGGGGGCAATGGAGGTCGGGGTGGATCCGTCATTTTTGTGGCGGACTCAGGCTTGCAAACCCTTCTCGATTTTCAGTTTCAGCATGTTATCAAAGCGGATCCGGGCCGGAAGGGTGGCCCCAACAATTCCACCGGAGCCAGTGGATCCGATAAGCGGGTGCGGGTGCCCTGCGGCACGATGGTGCAGGCGGCCAACTCCGGCGAGCTGCTGGGGGATCTGACCCATCCCGGCGAGGAGCTGATCGTGGCCCAAGGGGGACGGGGTGGACTGGGCAATTCCCACTTTTTGAGCAACCACAACCGGGCACCACAAAAATGTACGCTGGGTAAACCCGGAGAACAACGGCGATTGCGGCTAGAGCTGAAGCTGATTGCGGAGGTGGGAATCGTCGGTCTGCCCAATGCCGGCAAATCCACCTTAATTTCAGCGGTGTCTTCCGCTCGGCCCAAGGTGGCGGACTATCCGTTTACCACACTGGTGCCCAACTTGGGGGTGGTACGGCATCCGCTGCGAGATGGGGTGGTGTTTGCAGATATTCCCGGTCTGATCGAGGGGGCACATCAAGGGGTGGGCTTGGGCCATGACTTTTTACGCCATGTGGAACGTACCCGCGTCTTGATTCATGTGGTGGATGGCACTGCCGAGGATCCCGTGGCAGATTATCGCACCATTCAAGGGGAGCTGGCGGCTTACGATCCCCATCTGGCCGAGAAGCCCCAAATCTTGGCTCTCAATAAGATGGATGCCTTGGGAGATGACGGGCTTGAGGTGCTGCGGGAGTTTGAAACAGCTCTAGGACTGCCGGTCTTTGCCATTTCGGCTGTGGCGGGTTCTGGGATCCCTGGCCTATTGGAGCGGGTGTGGACAGAGCTGGATGAGGCTCGTCTGCATGAGGTGATTCTCAAGCCCGATCCAGTGCAGGTTTTGGCCTAGCTGAGAGAGGGACTGAGAGCCTTCACATCATAATCAAGAACGGCAACGGATCGCTGCATCCTGCCTGAGAGTGCAATAGGATCCGTTTTTCGCCGGGATAGGTGGTGGGTTGGATCTCAAAGGTGACTGTCAACGCTTGATCCGACTGTGGCGGCGGATCCGGGAGTTGGCCGTGGGGATCCCCAATCGTGATCAGGATCCCTTTGCCCATCGGTTCCACCGTGATGCTATCAACCTGATCGAGATGCTCACCTTCCAAGATACAGACCACCCGATCCCCCACAAAAGCCTCTAGGGGCCAGCCTCTGGTCACTCTGGGTCGAGACATGGGTTCTAGCATCATGGGAAGAAAGTCCTCAAACGAATATAAAGAAGGGCAGATACAAGGGGATCCACCCTTCAGGTTAATTTGGCCGTCAGATTTCGTCAGAGGCAAATCGGAAGCAGGACAGGTGCTGAACCCATCAGTTGCCTGCCGCTTCCTCTAATTTGCCGTGGATCTTACCCGCCCGTTCTTCTGCCTCCGACAGAACGGTTGCCATCTGCTCCAACATTTCGCCGGGATGTTTTTCTAACACTCGGGTGGACAGCGCCATCCGGCCCCGGCCTTCGTCAATATCCAAGACCACTGCTTTGATGCTCTGGCCCACCTGAAAAAGGTCTTCTAGCGACCGGATGAAGCTCTCAGAGATCTGCTTGATGTGGAGCAGTCCGGTGGCATCATCGATCTGCACAAACACCCCAAAAGGTTTGATGCCCGTGATTTTGCCCTCCACCACTTGACCCCGCTCAAACTGGCCCAGGCTGGCCGCTTGCACGACTTGCTTTTGGGACAACACCAATTTATTGGCCTCGGCGTTGACATCCAACACCCCCACTTGTAGTTTTTGGCCCACCAGTCCATTCAGCTCTTCGCGGTGATTGAGGTGCGATCGAGGGATAAATCCTCGGATCCCTTCCGCATCCACCAATACGCCGCCGCGATTGGTGCCGGTGACTCGCACTTCAAAGGCTTGGTTTGTGTCTAACCGCTCTTTCATGTCTAGCCAGACCTTTTGCAGGAGTTGCCGCCGCCGCGACAGCTTGATCTGGCCCTCGCGGTCTTCTTCATGGGTGATCAAAAACTCGTGGTCGCTGCCCACCGGCATAATTTCGGCGGCATTGTCCACCATGCGGCGATCCACCTCCTTAAGGGGCACAAATGCCAGGGATTTTCCCCCGATGTCTACATAGGCTCCTTCAGGGGCAGTCTCCACCACCCGACCTGTGATGGTCTGGCCCACCGCAAAACTGGGATCGTGGTCATCAAGAGCGCGGGCAAAATCTTCCATTGAAAAGGCATCAACAGCCCGACGAGACGCAGAAATGTTCATCACAGTGAATCAGCTAGTAACGAAAAGGCAAAGAAAAAGACGCAAGGGAATACATAGACTGTTCAAATCCTGCTGCCATCAGGTTTCTAACGGAGCAG
Organism: Synechococcaceae cyanobacterium SM2_3_2; assembly: GCA_012031565.1. Taxonomy (GTDB): domain Bacteria; phylum Cyanobacteriota; class Cyanobacteriia; order Thermostichales; family Thermostichaceae; genus JAAUUM01. The sequence continues at coordinate 29,514 of JAAUUM010000019.1, read as the reverse complement.
CATCCGAGCAATCAGCATAGTCTATCAGACCCCACCGATACGACCTCAGCCCCTCAGCGTGAACTTGCCATCAGATCAAGGTTGCGATCTCTGAGGCAAGGTCTGGAAAACCCTCAAATACTCATCTGGATTCGGGTAGATTCGGGCTAAATCCCCTCAAGGATGACCCCTAAGTAACGGGCAATCTCAGCAGCTTGATTTTCGATATCTGCCAGCGCCATTGGTTCGCTGATCGAGGTGAGGCGAAGATCCCCATGCCCTCGCACCCGGAGAAAGATGGCCCGCTTGGGATTCAACCCATCTTTGATGGCAACCCGCACGCTCTGCACATCCGCAAAGGGATAGACCAGCCTCACTTCGCGGCTTTCGCCGGGAAATCCCTGCCGAAAAAGGGTGACGGTTCGGGATCCCTTGTCAAATTCGTTATAGCCGCCCCCCAGATTCCAGGCCAAACTCAACCATTGATAAAGCCCTGCCAGGGATCCCACCACCCCATAGAACAGCATGGCGATCCCCTGAGGAATAAAGGCCAGCTGGGTTGGATCTGAAAAGGGTAACAGGTTGGTGCCGCTGAAGCTGGAGAGACCCGCCAAGGCAAACCCCAGCCCGCCCCCCGATAAGGCCACCGCCCAAAAGTAGACGCTGGGACGACGGGATCCCTGCACGGTGTAACGTAGGGTTGCGGGGGTTTGGGGCTTAGCCTTGTCCTCTACTTGAGCGGATTCTGGGGCCGATTCAGCAGGGAAAGACTCAGGGGTGGAATCGAGGTTAGAAGCAGTCACAACAGCCTTGGGGATCCAAACGTATTGGTTCTCTCACTCTAAAGCCTTTCGCCCAGATGATGGATCCCGATTTGACATCCGGTAAGCTGAGCTAGACGATCTCCACCGGATCCAGTAAGGGGATCCAGCAAGCCTACGGGTATCAGGCGGTCTGGATGGGATACAAGTTCCTAGAAAAGCGTGGGATCCCTTGATGAACTGCGAGAGTATGCCCGGTGGTGGAGCGATAACCCTCACTGGGTTCAATGTAAGTGAATACCCTCTAGTTTTCACCAAGCGGCCAAAAACTCAACCCAAAAGACGGGGGAATGCCTTTATCGCTGTTCATGGGTTTTTGATGTTGGTGTAGGGAGGCGATGATCCAGATCCCTCTGTTTCTCTTCCTGGGCCAAAAACCTGACCTAGAAATAAGGCTCGCCTGCAGTTAAGACAAGCGAGCACCGGGATCCAGTCAAAGGATCCAAACCTGTCTGGCCAGATCGGCAGTTACTGGCCAGATCGGCAGTTACTGGGCTGAAAGGGTGTAGCTGCCGGTGGTATTGCTGTTGTAGCTGGTCACCCGCGCGATGTAGCTAATGCCCGACTGCGGGGTGAAAGTAATCTGAGAGTTGGTGGTGGTGCCAAAGTCATCGTTGAAAGTGATGACAGCCCCAGTGGAGGCGTTGATGAGCTGTAGATAAGTATCAAAGCTACTGCTCAGGTTCAGCCGGACGCTGCGTCCCACCGTCAACCCAGTCAGCCGATAGTCCTCGGCAAAGGATCCACTGCGGGTGGGGTTGTTGCCGTCGCTGCTGGAGAGGGTGCCTGTCCGGGTCTGGGGCACAGACAGGGTAAGGCCAGCGGGCGTAGGTGCCGGGGTGGGGCTAGCCGCAGAGGTGGAGGTAGACAGGGTATAGCTGCCAGTGGCCCCCGACGAGTAGCTGGTGGCCCGGATCAAATAGGTGATCCCAGATTGAACCGTGAAAACCACCTGCGAGTTGGTACCCCCCACTGCCGAACTGTCATCGTTCTCAGCGATCACTTGGCCCGTGCTGGCATTGACTAGTTGTAGGTAAGTATCCAAAGAGCTGGTCATGGACACCGTCACCGTTCTGCCTGTGGACACTCCTGTCAGGATGTAGTCATCTTTGTAGCGGCCCGAGCGGGTGGGGTTGCTGGCATCAGTAGTGCTCAGGGATCCCGTTAGAGTTTGTGATCCGCCAATGGTAGAGCTGGCCGGAGGAATGGCCGTGGGAGTGGCCGTAGGGGCAGGAGTAGGGGCAGGAGTAGGGTTGGTCAGCCGTTGGCCGATGGACTGACTTTGAGAGCTGAGGGTGTTGTGCTTCACAAAAATGCCCGTCGTAGATCCGTCAGGATTGCGGTTCATGGAGACGCCATCGGAGTTGGCCAAGCTGGAGGGATATTGGAACTGATCTCGCACAGTGCCACTGCTATCCCGCAGAATGACGGTATCCCCACTATTGGATAGGCCAAAATTGCGGGTGACACCGATCACCCCACCGGGCTGCACACTGGTGCCTGATGGAAAGGTATAGCGCAGACTGGAGGCATCCGAGATTGTCCATCCACTCAGGTTGGCGATGGTGCTGCCCACATTAATCAATTCCACCCCCTCGGCAGCGGTGTTGCTGCCGGGTTCATTAGCCAGGATCTCGTTGAGAAAAACCTGGATGGATCCTCCCGGTTGGGGGGTGGCGGTGGGGGCTGGAGTAGGGGCTGGTGTAGGGCTGGGGCCACCAGTGATTCCGCCGAGGTTGTAGCGGGCCAGGATGGGATAGTGATCGCTGGTGGTGGTGCCGTAGTTGGGGATGAACTGATCCACAGGCAGTCGCTGCGCCGAGCCTGACACATACGTGGCGTTGGCCTCGTTGGTGATCAGGTGGTGATCGATAGTGTCAGGGAATCCTACGGTGGAGGCAATGCCAGCTATAGATAAGGCTCGGGTGGGGAAGGTATAGTTGGCTGGATCATTGATAAAGCTCTGGTAAGAAGAGTTGTTACCGGGGCTGATGGAGGTATCCACATCGTCATTGAAGTCGCCGATCACCCACACTCTGCGGGTGGGATAGGTGCTGTCCAGAAAGGACTTCAGGGCATTGGCAGCAGCTTGGCGACGGGAGTAGGAGGTGGTGTCGGTGCAGCACTTGGCGTGCAGGACGATGACGATGATATCCTCGCCAGTGCTCTGGACCCGCAGGGTGAACTCCACCGGCGGACGACCGGCAAAGGCAGAGTCATTGTTGCCCAAAATGACACGGGCACTTCGCAGAGAGAGTAGGGAGGTGTTGTAAATGAGGGCGACTTTTTGCTCAGAGGCGCTGTAGTACTGAGAGCCACTGGACACGGTACTGTCACTAGCCAAAACACCGCTGTATCCCGGCAGCCCCGCCACCATCTGTTGAAACTGGCTGGCGCTAACTATCTCTTGCAAACCCCAGATGTCCAGATTGGCACCAGAAATCACGTCGCTGACATTCTGAACTTGGAGAGACTCATTGGTGGGGCCATTGCTGGTGGAGCCAAACCACTCAATATTCCAGGTGGCAATATCAAGGGTGGAGGGGGATCCCTGGTTGGGGATAGCCACCAGAGAGACTGGACTCTCCAGGTCGCTGGGCAAGGCGGTGGGAGACTCCGTCAAAGTGACGGTTGCAGAGGCGATCTCCGTCTCCTCGGGCGCAAGCGCTGTAGGAGTGTTGCCACCGCCGCAGGAGTACAGGGCGGGAACCAGCAGCGAGATCCCCAGCAAACGGGCAGACCAATAGTTCAGACTGATGTTCATCAAAGCCTCGTGAGTAGATGATTGGGACAAAAAGACTGGGAAACCATCCCGGCCAAGATGAAGCGCCAGCCATCAGCTCATCGATGAGGCTTTGCGTTGTGTCTAGGAGGGTGGTGAGTTAACTGGCTCTGCAATGGATCACACCACACCCTTGACAACGCCCCACGTTTGAAACGTCACAAGATCATTAAGGATATGTGAATCAATTGCCGAAGATGAAAGTAGTATAAAGTCCCCAAGGGTTAATGCGCGGTTAAGCCGAACACATTGGCTCAGTAATTTTTCCTGAAAATGTGAACAAGAGGCTAATTAGCAGCCAAAGGCCATCGTTACCGTCTCTGGTCTGATGGGATTTCTCTCTGGCTGTCTCATTTGCTGAGGCGCTGGTTCATCATTCACTAAAAAAGGGATCCCGGATAAAACAGAGGATCCCTTGAGTTACTCAATTAACTTTCAGATCAACAAGGTCAAGCTTGATAAGCCTCAAGACCGGGCAGAGTAGGCCACGGGGATCACGGCCTTATTGAGAGCTTCCACCAAAGCCCGCACCTGAGCCACCATCGCCACTTCGTCCTGGAGCTGACTAACGGCACGACCCACCCCCACACCAGAGGCTCCAGCCGCAATAGCCATCGCCACAGTCACGGTAGAGAGGCCAGAGGCGCACAAGACTGGAATACTCACAGCGCGGCTGATCTCATAGGCAGCGGCCAGGGTGGGGGCGGCTTTTTCCACCAAGCCCAGGGATCCACCGTGCTGGGGCTGGGCACTGGTGCCCCCCTCGGTCTGGATCAGGTCGGTTCCGATGGTTTCCAGGCTTTCGGCCAGTTCAGCTTGCTGATCGAGGGTGAGGGTATGGGGAACCGTCACGGACAGCAGGGTGCGAGGCAGCATTGCCCGAGTTTTGCGAGCTAGGTCGAGCACCTCAGCGGCGGTGAAAACCCGACCAGCCTGGTAAAAACTGTCAAAATTGCCGATTTCCACCAAATCAGCTCCCGCCTGGACAGCGAGGGCCAATTGCTCGGGATCCACGGCTGAGACACAGATGGGCAGATCGCTCTGGCTACGCACTGCCTTAACCAAGTCAGGATGGGCCGCAATATCGACATAGGTGGCTCCGCCCCGCTCAGCTGACCGCACAATCCGACTAACGGAGTCCAGATCAAAGTTTTGAAGGCCACTGATCACCTTGAGAGCTTGGCGGCGACCGAGGGCATCTTGCAGCGTGTTGTTGTTGATCGAGATCATGGCACCTATCTGGGTAAGGAACAGGGGGTGAGGATCGGCGAGAGGTGGATTGAGCCTGCCCCGATCCCGCTGAAGTCGTGATTTGCTGAAGTCATGATTTAGGGAGTGACTTGAGCTAGTGACTGCAATGAGCCACTGGTAAGCCCCTCAGTCATTACTGGTACTAGCTGGTATAAGTCATTGGGGCTAGCGTGCTGTCCCAAAACCAATATCTCAGTCTAAGAGGTTTACCCCAATCCCACAAGATTGCCAAGCAGAGACGAAGTATTGCCCTTGAGACGGGATCCCTTCGGTGTTATTCTTTTGAGAATGATTACCATAATGATTATTTAGCAATGATTATTTAGCAATGATTATTTAGCGATGATTGTTTAGCGATGATTGTCTAGCACAGTCAGCTCCGTTGGACTGAGGGGTTACGAGTCTACTTTGTGATGGGAGGGTCGCCGGATGAATTGGAAAACACTTTGGATCCCTACTGCTGCCCTAGCAGGCGTTTGGGTGTTGACCGGGTTGAGTGGCAGAATTCATGTCACCCCTGCCCAAGCTCAGCAAAGCGTGATAAGCCCGCAAGCGGATCAGACAGATACCCTGCCAGTGGTGCTGTCTACCACCAGTTATTTGACAGATATCGCTCAAAACGTGGCCGGGGATCGCCTGGAGATCAGGACGCTGGTTCCGTTGGGCATCGATCCTCATGGTTTTGAGCCAACTCCTGCCGATGTGCGGGCTGTGGCTGATAGCGATGCCCTGATCATCAATGGAAGTGGATTTGAGGAGTTTTTGGGAAACCTGCTGGCCAATGCTGGGGGTGAGAGAGTGGTGATCTCTGCCTCTGAAGGCTTGGAGATGCGGATCCCTGGGGGTGAGGAAATCACTCACGGGCATGTGCATTCTGATCAGCATAATTCTGATGAACATAATCACGCCGACCATGATCATGAGCATTCTGACGGGCATAGTCATGATGACCATAGCCATGGGCATTCCGACGAACAGGCTCATGATGACCACGAACACGCCCACGGCGGGGATCCCCATTTTTGGACGGATCCCAGGCAGGTGATGAGCTATGTGGAGACTATCCGCGATGGTTTGAGTGAGTTGGATCCAACCGGCCAAGAGGTCTATGCTGCCAATGCCGCCGCCTATCTAGAAGAACTAGCTGCGCTGGATGCTGAGGTTGAGGCTCTGGTGTCCGGTATCCCTGAGCCGGATCGGCTGCTGGTGACGGATCACGATTCGCTGGGCTATTTTGCTGACCGTTATGGGTTTCGGGTGGTGGGGGCGGTGATCCCCAACTTCTCCACAGGAACATCCCCATCGGCTCGTGAATTGGCTGGATTGATAGATATCATCAGCGAAACCGGCGCACGGGCAATCTTCACGGACTTGGCCAGCAGTACCCAAATCGCTGAACAACTGTCCGCTGATTTAGGGATCCCTTTGGTCTATCTCTACACCCATTCCATCACAGCGCCGGATGGGGAAGCGCCCTCCTATATCGAGATGATGCGCCATAACGCCAAGGCAATTGTGGCGGCACTGGAATGACCTGTTCCCATCATTTTCATGGCGATGAATTGGGCTTGGATCCCCCCAGTCTGGAGCTGGTGGGGGTGACGTTGGGCTATCCTCAGGAGACAATTTTGCCTGAGGTATCGCTACAGATTCCAGCGGGATCCCTGGTGGCGGTGATCGGCCCCAATGGTGCGGGCAAGTCCACCTTTTTTAAGGGATTAACGGGCCTGCTGCCACCGATGCAGGGATCCATTGCCATTCACGGCCTGCCCCTGGGGCACCATCGCCATTGCGTCACCTACGTGCCACAGCGGGAAGAAGTCGATTGGCGATTTCCGGTCACGGTCTGGGATGTGGTGATGATGGGCCGCCATAGCCATCGCAGTCGATTTCGGGCTCCCTCTCGGCAGGATCGATCACAGGTGATGGCCAGCCTCGATCAATTGGGGATCCTGCCCTTGGCTCAGGTGCGGGTGGGAGAACTGTCGGGCGGGCAACAGCAGCGGGTGTTTTTGGCTCGGGCACTGGCTCAGGATCCCCATATCATCTTGATGGATGAGCCGTTTACGGGGGTGGATTTGGCCACTCAGGAAGCGATGCTGACGATCTTGCATGACCTGCATCAACAGGGCATCACAGTATTGGTCTCCAGCCATGATCTGAGCCTTGCCGCGACCCGGTTCAAGACCGTGCTCCTGCTCAATCGCGGGGTGGTGGGCTATGGATCCCCAGAGGCTATCTTTGTCCCCCATCTGCTGCGGGCGGGCTTTGGATCCCAGGCGGTGATCTTACCCAATGGCGGCATGATCGCCAGCGGTGGAAGGGATCCCGACCGGTTGCAAGGCTGAGTTACCCTTTGAAATCACCTCTTGAAATCACCCCTGACGAGAAGCATTGAAGATGTTGGATTGGTTATTGGATCCCTTGGCCTATGGCTTTATGCAACGGGGTCTGTTGGCCTCTGTAATGGTGGGTCTGCTCTGCTCGGTGGTGGGATGTTATGTGGTGCTGCGGGGCATGGCCTATCTGGGGGATGCCATTGCTCATGCGGTGTTGCCGGGGGTGGCGGTGTCCTATTTGTTGGGGGCCGATCTGACCTTGGGGGCGATGGTGGCGGCATTTGGGGTGGCGGCTGGCATTGGCTGGCTGAGTCGGCAGGGCAAACTGCGGGAAGATACCGCCATTGGCATCGTCTTTGCGGCCTCGTTGGCCTTGGGGGTGGTGTTGATCAGCACCATTCGCACCTATGCCCAAGATCTGACCCATATTTTGTTTGGCAATGTGTTGGGGGTGGATGAGGCCGATCTCTGGCTAGCCGGGATCCTGGGCTGTGGGGTGCTGGCGGTGGTGGTGGTGTTTTATCGAGAGCTGATGTTGATCTCTTTCGATCCAGTGTTTGCGGCCACGCTGCGGATCCCAACCGAGCGATTTCGGGTGCTGTTGTTGATGCTGTTGGCGGCGACGGTGGTGGTGTCGATGCAGGTGGTGGGGGTGGGGCTGGTGACTGCCATGCTGGTCACCCCTGGAGCCACGGCCTATCTGTTAGTCCGGCGATTGCCCCAGATGATGCTGCTGGCCGCTCTGATTGGCATGGGATCCAATGTGGTGGGGCTGTATCTGAGCTTTTATGTCAATGTGGCATCGGGGGCGGCAATGGTATTGACAGCAACCAGCCTTTTTTTGCTGGTGTTTTTGTTTGCCCCTAAGCACGGTCAGGTTTGGCAGTGGCTGAGTCACCGATGACTGGGCCAAGTGCAACTAGAAGGTAAGGAGCTACTCTCACAGCTTGTTCAGAGATTGCCTGTGACAAGACAGGGATCTAGATCCCCATATTCCCTCTTAAAAATCAGAACAGGGGGGATCCAAAAATGTGACAGACAGTTTCTGAATTAGCTGAATGATACGTCCTAGAACTCTGTCTGGTGGTAACTGCCATCCGCCTGTACCCAAACCAGGGCATCCAGCCCCCGGCGACGAGCCAAGGCTTCCAGTTCATCGGCGGAGCGGCCCCCCAATTCCAGCTCCACTCGGGCCGAGGCATCCTGTTGTCTCTGCTGCTGAGCCCACTGAAACGCCGCCCCAAAAGCCCGCTCATCCACAGGCACCACCAACAGTCCCCCTCGGGATCCCAAAGGGGGCATTTGGCCACTGGTCACTAAAATCCGCTGTAAACGCTCCAACGGCAGCATGAAGCCCACCCCAGCATTGGGCACCCCAACCCCAGCCTGGGATCCCGCCCCATACAGCTCAAATAGCTGGTCATAGCGTCCCCCCGAGGCAATCACCTCCCGCTGGGCCACCGCCTGAAAGACAATGCCGCTGTAATAGCCATAGGTCTGCAACAGGCTCAGATCCAAGACCACAGGGATCCCTTGCTGAGCCAACATATCGCTGAGGGACTTGAGATGGGCGATCCGCTCCCGATGGCGATCGGGGATAGCCAAAGAAGCCAACCGAGCCAATACAGTCTCAGGATCCCCCCGCAGATTAAGAATCTCTTGCCCCAAAGCCCGATCTGTCGCCGAAATAGTCTCGGAGTCTAGTGCCACATAATCCAGTTGGACGATGGCTCGACGGACAGGATCGCGGGCAGCAGGAGACAGGCCACTCAGCAATGCTTGGGTCAGGCCCATATCCCCCACCACCAAAATCCAGTCGGGAATCTGGAGCCGTTGCAACGAGGTGGCTAAGAGCAGCAACATTTCAGCATCTGCCTGCCAGCCCGCCGCTCCGATCAACTCCACCCCCGACTGAAAAAGTTCCTGATCCCGCTGACCACTGCCGGGGGCCGCACCGCGAAAAACATTGTCTTGGTAATAGAGTCGCAGTGGCAGGGCGGCATGAACCATGCGAGTGCTGACCGCCCGCACGATAGAGGCGGTGTGTTCGGGCCGCAATCCCAGCAACGTCCCCTCCGCATCCCGCAATTGCAAGACGGAACTGAGCCGAACCGAGCCCCCAGCGGTCAAGGTTTCTAATCGCTCTAGGGTGGGGGTGATGATCCGCTGATAGCCCCAGCTCTCATAGACCTGATTGAGCTGTTCCTCCACCCACTGCTTTTGCTGCACATCCAACGGCAATAAATCTCGAACCCCCGCTGGAGGTCGCGGCAATGGGGCCGGACGAGATAGGGATCCCTCAGTCATCTGTGCTCAATCCTTCTGTCTGCGCTAGGGGGCATTGGCAACCGATAGCCCCAAGTCCCTAGCCATCTTCGCAGGCGATGGCATCCTGGATCCCTTTAGAATTTGTCATATTGCGCTAGCAAGTTATCGAAGGGGTGAAGATGGGTGCCGAGATTGGGCTGGTGATTTTTGATTTTGATGGCACGCTGGCCAACTCAGAACCGGGCATTACCTGGGTGATCGAGCAGGTGATCGCTGAGCTCGATCTGCCCCCAACAGCAGTAGAAACCTGGCGACAAATGATCGGGATCCCGTTGCGGACACAGCTAACGCATCTTTTGCCGGAGACACGACAGGCTGAGCTAGAAGATTGGATTGATCGCTATCGGGCCATCAGCGCGGAGGTGGAGCCCCACTTTGCCCCCTTTGCAGGTATGCAGGCGGTGGTGGAACATCTCGATCAGGCCGGGATCCCGATGGCGATTGCCTCCAGTCGGGTCAGCACTGGCATCCTCAAGATTTTGGCCCACTGGGATTGGCCCGTGACGTTTGATCCTGTCATCTCCCCCACCGAGGTGCGACAGCCCAAACCCCATCCCGAGTCTGTGCAGCGGATTTTGGCCCACTATGCCCAGGATCCCGCCACTGCTTTGTTGATTGGGGACACCAGCTTTGATATCGAGATGGCCTGCCGAGCCGGGATCTCCTCTTGGGGCGTGACCTGGGGGGTGCATTCCGCCCAACAACTGCAAACAGCAGGGGCCACCCGCTGCTTTACCACTCCGGCAGACGTGCTGAAGGGTCTTCAGGGCTGATGGAGGGCGAACGGGGCTGGGGTTTGACGGGATCCGGCAACATGGCCCGTTGATAGTTGACCTCGGCCACAAAAGCACGGGCGGGCCGGCGGCTCTGCCATCCTCGCACCTGCAACTTGACCGAGGCTCCCGACAATCCAGGGATCCCGTCGATGGTCTTGAGGGAGCGGGTGCGGATGCGAATCAGCGAATAGACAATGCGATAGTCGAACGTCACCTCCACCAATTCCGCCAAAGGGATCCTGACCTCCCGCAGCCCGGTACGAACCAAGCCCAGCAGATGAGTCCGAAATTCCACAATTAAGGCATCTGGCTCCAGACGGGCAATGCCATGCACCTCGCGCATCCCCCAAGTGTCGATGTCGTTAATAACAAATTCGATCGAGTCAATTACGGTGGGATCCATCGGTGATGAAGGTGCTCCTGAACCCTGTGGCAGGGGTAGCGATCTCTTAGAATTGAAATCTTGCGGCTCAGTTGAAAGATTTTGAGTGTAGCAACCCTTTGCTCTACCCTTGGTCTATCTGGCCTTGGTCTATCTGGTCTATCTGGTCTATCTGGTCTATCTGGTCTATCTGGATCTAGGTGATCTATCAGTCCTATCCTAATCTGCCACTTGTTCCTCTGCCCCCAATAGCCTGCCCCAATAGCCCCTCGACTAACCCCTGTCTATGACCAATGTGTCCGCTGTCTCCGATCCACTGCCCACTCTGCGGGGGCTGCCCATTGTGGAACTACGCAATGTCTCCAAACGCTATGGATCCACGGTGGTGCTGGATAATGTCAACCTCAAGATCTTTCGGGGAGATGCCCTGTGTATTGTGGGGCCATCCGGTACAGGCAAATCTACTCTGCTACGCCTGATTGCGGGGTTGGCAGAGCCTGATGCTGGCACCATCTACTGGAAAGGAGCCTCGCTGGTGGATATTCAGGCGGGACGACATCCCAAGCATCTGCGGGTAGGCATGGTTTTTCAGCAAGCGGCCCTGTTTGACTCACTCACGGTGGGAGAGAATGTCGGCTTTAGCCTCTATCAACATTCCCGGCTTTCTGGCGAACAGATCCGAGCCTTGGTCACCAAAAAACTGGCGGCAGTGGGGCTATCTGGCATCGAAGATCGTCTGCCTGAGCAGCTATCGGGGGGGATGCGTAAACGGGTCAGCTTTGCCCGCGCCATTATGGAGGATCCGCTGGATCCAGCAGATGATCCCCAAATCTTGCTTTACGATGAACCGACAGCGGGCCTCGACCCCATCGCCTCAACGGTGATTGAAGATTTGATTCGGGGTCTCAAAGACCAACAGGGGGTGTGCGAGACCTATGTGGTGGTGACTCACCAAGAAAGCACCATCCGCCGCGCCGGAGAACGGATTATCCTATTGGCCAAGGGTAAGGTGCAGTGGGAGGGCTATGTATCGGAGATCGATCAAGAGCCGGATCCCTATGTCAGGCAGTTTTTCAGCGGCAGTGTCGAAGGTCCTTTTCAGGTGGTGGAATAGCCAATGTCACGATCACGGGCGGTACGAGAAGGGGCGGTGGGTCTCCTGATCCTGGGGGGAATGCTCACCTTTGCGGGTCTGTTTGTCTGGATCTATAACCTCCGCCTGGGATCCCAGGGTTATGGCTTTACGCTGCGCTATCAGGCGGTATCGGGTCTGAGCGAGGGATCCAGCCTGCGCTTGCGGGGGGTGAATGTGGGCCGAGTGGATCAAATCGTGCCGGGAGCGGACTCGGTGCGGGTGTCGGTGTCAGTCAATAGCCTCACCCCTATTCCCCGCAATTCGATTTTTACCACCAGCCAAACCGGATTGGTGGGGGAGACGGTGATCGACATCAAGCCCAGCTCCCCGGATCCCTTGTCAGCTTCCGCGGGATCCCCTCTAGAAAACTGCGATCCGGTGCAGATTATCTGTGCTGGAGATGAGCTGGAGGGCACACCAGGGGTGGATTTTGCCGATCTGCTGACGGTGTTTGACCAACTGTCGCGGCGGGTCAATACGGACGAGTTTTTTACAGGGCTTGACAGCACACTGGCGGCGGTGGCGGCGGTTTCTGAGGAGGTCGCATCGCTATCCAATGCCCTAGAGGCAGCGGTGACAGACTTGGATCTGACCAGGCTAGATCTGGGGGAATTTACCGCCGCAGCTCAGTCTACCCAGCAGGTAGCCGCAGCGATTGGGGAAACCGCCACCACATTGCAGACGGTGACCACTCAGGTGGGGCAAGCCCTAACCGAAAACCGGCAGCGGCTCGATGTCTCCCTGGCCAATGTGGAAGCCTTGACCACCAACCTGCGTCAAGTTTCTGAGAGTTTGCAGCCGATGCTGACGGATCCCCAATTGCAGGCCAGCCTTCGGCAGTCGATTACCGACATTCAGACCGCTTCTAGCAATGTGGCAGAGCTGACCGAACAGGCCAATCAACTGATGGCCCAGCTCAACGATCCAGGCACCATCGCCACTCTCCGGCAAACCCTGGATTCAGCCCGCTCCACCTTTGAGAATGCCGAAAAAATCAGTGCCGACATCGATGAACTGACCGGGGATCCCCAGTTTCGGGAAAGCCTACGGGATCTGGTGCAGGGGTTGAGTGGACTGGTCTCCAGCCAACCCAGCAGTCCTAACACGGGCACAGCCTCAATCACCCAACCCCCAGCTCAAACCGCAGCCGGTATTTGAGTCTGGGGGTACCCTCATCTCTCCATCCGCTGAGCGGTGCATGGCCCCAGCTACTCAGTCAACCCAGCTACTCAGTCAACCCAGCTACTCAGTCAACCCAGCTACTCAGTCAACCCAGCTACTCCGGCAGCATTGATGGGCTCAGCAAGGAGAAAAGTGAGTCTCATCCTTCTCCTCAGCCCAACTCCTTGAGCAGATCTCGGAAACGATGAGGGACTACCGTAAGGAGATTAAGTTGGGCACAATCAAAGCATTGCCAGCACGCTCTGATCGCCCATAACCATTGATTGCACCGTATGGCTGATTGCACCGTATGGCCCCTGTTATCAAGACTGGCGGCGCTGACCTCGCTTAATCCTTCTCACTTTCACTGGGGAAAGACTCATGACCACTCAGGGATCCGCTCAGTCCACCGCCCCCTCTGGATGGTTTGTGGGGTGGCGGAACCTGCCGTTGCAGATCAAGGCAGTGCCCATTGTGGTGGGGGTTCCCTTGCTTTTGTTGGGCACCACCTACGTTTTGACCCGGCGGACAGTGGAGGACTTCACTCAAGGGGTGGCTAACCAGCAGTTACGCAATGATGGCGTTCTGGTCAGGGGGCGATTACAAGAAAGGGCAGATGATCTGCAAGCCCAGGCCCGCCAGTTGGCAGCCGAGGCCGCAGTGGTGGCAGCAGTCTCCCCCTCAGACACAGCAGATCAAGCCCCAGAGCCAGCCTTGCCCATCCTCTCCAGCCCCCGTTGGACATTTGACGTTGTGGACATCGTGACTGCCTCTAGCGGTGCACAGCTGCTGGGGGAGAGTCTGATTCAGGAAAATCCCAGGCTGGATCGAGCCTTAGAGGGATCCCTGCTTGGCGCAGAGGAACAGGGGGTGGCGTGGACAGGGGAGACTTGGGTTCTTTTTGCTACTGCCCCGATTCAGCCTGCCAATCTGGTGACGGGTAATCAGGCAACAGGTAATCAGGCAACAGGTAATCAGGCAATGGGGGGCATCCTGGTGGGACAGCTGCTGACCAGCGATCTGTTGGCAGAACTCAACCTTGAGCGACAAGATCTGCTGCTGTCGATTTATGACCCTGAAGGCCAGATCAGTGCCGAAAGTGCCACCACCTCCGCCTCTCTGCCCGTAAATCTCGACCTGTGGGAACAGGCAGCGGCAGGCCAGACCATTATCGTGACCCAAACCAGGGATCCCTCGTTTAGCTATCATCCCTTCCGGTTGGGCCTCAATGAAGGGTTGGTGTATCGGCTACAACGGTTGCAGGATCCCTATCTGGCCCTCCAACGGGAGCTGCTGATCCGGGGAATGATCTACGCGACGGCAATGGGGGTGGTGATCCTGCTGCTGTTGGTGATTGGCATGCAGCTGTTGGCCACTCGTCCCACTCGCCCTTTGGGTTTAGCCACCCTCACTTCAATGCCAGACTCCGATCAGGCTGACTCCACCCTGTTGCTGAACAGGCTACCGTCAGCGGGTAACGATGAGGTGGGGCGACTTTTCCACAGCTTTGAGATCATGGCCCAGCGGCTACAGGTCACCCTAGAGACCCTGGAAGAAAAGGTGCAGGAGCGGACGGCGCAATTGGCCAGCGCCAGATTGCAGGCAGAAGAAGCCCGTGAAGCAGCGGAGACCGCCAATCAATCCAAGAGCCAATTTTTGGCCAACATGAGCCACGAGCTACGCACCCCCATGAACGCCATCATTGGCTACACCGAAATTTTGATGGAGGAAGCCGAAGAGGAGGAACTGGATAGCTTTGTGCCCGATCTACAAAAGATTCATGGCGCTGCCAAGCACCTGCTGTCTTTGATCAATGATGTGCTGGATCTGTCCAAGATCGAAGCGGGCAAGATGGATCTCTATCTGGAGACCTTCGATCTGGATGCCATGATTCAGGATGTGGCCAGTACCATTCAGCCCTTAGCGGATAAAAATGGCAATCGGGTGGTGGTGCGCCAAGCGGAAGCCTTGGGATCCATTCATGGGGATGCCACCAAACTGCGGCAAAATCTCTTTAATCTGCTCAGCAATGCTTGCAAATTTACCCATCAAGGCAATGTCTACCTTGATGTGGCCCGTCGCCAAAATCAAGGCCGTGAGTGGGTCTTCTTCCGCATCCGCGATTCAGGCATCGGCATGACCACCGAGCAGATTAGCCGCCTGTTTCAAGCCTTTACTCAAGCGGATCAAGCCACCACTCGCAAGTATGGCGGCACCGGGTTGGGGCTGGTGATCACCCGCCGTTTTTGTCAGATGATGGGGGGCGATATCAAGGTAGAGAGCGAGCTGGGCCAGGGCAGCACCTTCACCTTTTGGATCCCGGCTCATATCGAGGCTGCCGCCGTCAAAGATAAGAGCCTGCCCACGGCTGAACCGGCCTCTCCATTGCTCAATAGTGGCCAGATCCCCAAACGACAGGCGGATCTAAATCAACCTGCCACGGTTCTGGTGATCGATGATGATGTCACCGTCTGCGATTTGATTCAACGAGCCTTACAAAAACAGGGCTATCAGGTTTCGATTGCCCACAGTGGCCTCGCCGGGATTGAGATGGCCCGTCAGCTCCGACCAGCGGTGATCACCCTGGATGTGATGATGCCCCAGATGGATGGATGGGCTGTGCTAAGCGCCCTCAAGGTGGATCCTGACCTATCTGGGATCCCGGTGGTGATGGTGACGATTGTGGACGAAAAGAACCTGGGTTTTGCCTTGGGGGCGACAGAGTATCTGACCAAGCCTTTTGATCGGGATCGACTGGTGGAGATCATCAGCCGCTACTGTCACACCCAATCGGTGCCTGCGGCTCTTTTGATCGATGACGATGCCAGCAATCGAGATTTATTGCGTCGGCTGCTGGAAAAAGAGGGATGGCATGTGCAAGAAGCGGTCAATGGTCGGCCCGCTTTACAGATGCTAGAAACATTTCTACCCAACCTGATCCTGTTGGATCTGATGATGCCCGAAATGGATGGGTTTGAATTTGCTTTGCGACTACGGCAAAATAGTCTGTGGCGGGATATCCCGGTTGTGGTACTGACCGCCAAAAATTTGACCCCAGGCGAGCGCCAACGGCTCAATGGTTCTGTGGAGGCGATTTTGGGCAAATCAACATTTTCGCCAGATCAGTTGGTGAGTGAAATTCAACGGCTGACTCGGGTTTAGCCCTGTGGAATAGACGCCAAGGGCATTAATCTGGGATTAATCTAGGGTACTGAGAAGAAGGCCAATTTGATTAGTTATCCAGCCGTCATTCAAATTTTTTAATCAAATTTTAAGGGATCCACACCCAGCTAGGGATGCAAAGGTTCAGGGGCATGACCAAGATCTTGATCGTCGAAGACAACGAAATGAATCGAGATATGTTGAGTCGTCGCCTGAGCAAGCGGGGCTACGACATTGTTCTGGCCTTTGATGGGGCGGCTGGGGTGGAGATGGCCCAGAGTGAAAAGCCGGATCTGATCCTGATGGATCTGGGCCTACCTGTGCTGGACGGATGGGCCGCTACCCGTTATCTCAAGCAGGATCCCAACACCCGAGGGATCCCGGTGATTGCCTTGACTGCCCACGCGATGGCAGGGGATCAGCAGAAGGCTTTGCAGGCGGGCTGTGATGATTACGACACCAAACCAGTGGATATCCAGCGGTTGATTCCCAAGATTGAAGAGCTACTACTCAAGGCTCGCCCAGCGGCAGAGGATCCCAGCCCCCCACCCCAGCCAATTGAGACCTCGCCCATTCAGGAGGAAGACGCGCCCCCCACCCGAGCCGTCCTGACGGACAAGCCTCCTTGCGAACCTTTTACCAGTTTTCCACCCCCAATAGAGCCTACCCCCCCCCATCTTGCGCCAGTGGATCCTGCTCCAAGGGCATCCTCCGCATGGGATCCCTCTTCTTTAGACTCTGCCCCCGCCCCAAGACCCGCGCCGATTCACTCATTCCCACTCGACCGCAACTGGATCCACCTCGTCGGCCACTGGCTCCCATCGCTGCCTCAGCCCCCGATACGTTTTCGTTGCTGCTTGTGGATGACAACCCCGAAAATCGGGATATGTTATCGCGGCGGTTGCTGCGCCAAGGCTATCAAGTCACGCTGGCGGAGGATGGCTATCATGCCCTCAGCCAGATGCAGCGCAACGCCTTTGACCTTGTGCTCTTGGATGTGATGATGCCGGGACTGAATGGCTTTGAAGTGTTGGCGGAGATCCGCAAAACCTACTCCCCTGCTCAGGTGTCGGTGGTGATGGTAACCGCCAAAGGAGAGAGCCAGGATGTGGTGCAAGCCCTGCAACTGGGAGCAAACGACTACATCACCAAGCCGGTTGATTTTCCAGTCGCCTTGGCTCGGATCCAGACTCAGTTGGGCCTCTTGGATGCCAACCGCCGCCATAGTGGGGGCATCAACCGAGAAGAGGAGGATCTGCTCAAGGGCCGCTATCGGGTGGAACGGCTGCTGGCCTCCGGCGGATTTGGCCAGACCTATTTGGCAGCTGATACCCACCGACCGGGGCATCCCATCTGTGTGGTCAAACAACTGCGGACGTTTGAAGATGAACCTGCCTTGTTAGAGATCGCTCGCCGTCTGTTTACCAAAGAAGCAGAAACCCTAGAGCGACTCAAACACGATCAGATCCCCCAATTGTTAGCCTATTTTGAAGATGGATCCGAATTCTACTTGGTTCAGGAATATATTGAAGGCAAAGTCCTGAGTGAGCTGTTATCGGGGCAGCCCCTACCTGAATCGAAGGTGGTGGTGATGTTGTTAAATCTGCTCAAAGTGATGCATTATATTCATCAACAGCAGGTGATTCATCGAGATATTAAGCCTCAAAATATCATTCGCCGTCAGGATAATGGCAAGCTGGTGCTGATCGATTTTGGAGCAGTCAAAGAGATATCACTGGGATTAACAGAAGGCAAAAATCATACGGTCAGTATCGGTAGCTTGGGCTTCACTCCGCTGGAACAATTGGCGGGGCGACCACGACCCAATAGTGATATCTTTGCCGCTGGCATGGTAGCGATTCAAGCCTTGACAGGGGTAGAACCCAGAGCACTCTCTGAGGATATGGACACGGGACTATTGCTGTGGCAAGAAACAGGGATCCCTGTCAGTCCTGAGTTTGCGGCGGTGCTTAATCATATGATCGAGCGAGACACATTTCAGCGGTATCAAACTGCCATTGAAGTGGCCAGAGATCTCAAAAATATTGTGGTTAATCAACGTCCCAACGAGAGATAATAATTGATAGTCAAATGTCAATCAAACTGCTGAACAAGCGTCAATTCGCCAATTCAAATCTGAAGAGCATCAACTTACCAACAAGCAATCAAATATAGGCAATCAGGTACGAGAAAGCGGATCCAAAATCCAAAAAGAGAACAAAAACTTATGAGGAATGATCGGACTACTTGGGGGTATCGGCTCTAAATCCCCATAGAGATTGGTACACCTTCAAAAATTCATTCATATCCTGTTTGACCAAAGCCTTGCTGACTTCATCAGAGATGGCCACCATACGATTGAGGGGACGAATCACGGTGCGTTGCAGCAGTCTATTCACCAGGGCCATCACAATTACAAAGACCGAGGCCAGGATGGCGACAAATAGGCCAAGGGAGCGATAAGCGGAGGTAAACACCTGACTGGCTGGAACTGAGATAATCTGGGATCCAATGATCTCATTCAGCTGCCAACCAAATCCACCATCGGGGCCATAGGTGGCCACTAAGCTGGGGGGAGCAGCGGCTGGGGTGCTGTGACAACGCAAGCAACTCTCATTGCCGATGGCGAGGGGACGGGCAATGTAGAACAGATCCCCATCTGGGGTGGTGCGAAAACCTGAGAGTTCTTTGACCTGATCATCGTTGCGAAATTTTTCGACGATCTCAGTCTCAAAAGCATCCGCCTGATCCCGTGGATTGGTGGGATTGAGGGTGGCTTCTTTGTAGAAGAAATCCTGATAGACCGGGTTTTGGCGAATGTGCTCAAACACTTCCCGAGCGGAATAGGAGGGGACGGTCTCAGGGATAAAGACTGGCTCTGTTTCTAGCCGTTCGGATAACTGCGGATTAACTCGGGTGCTGGTGTAGTTTCTGACGGAATTCATCGCTTGGATGAGAATCTCAGCTTTTTCTGTCACCTGAGCCTGGGCATTAGGAATCAGCACCCCCGCAAACGCAGTGCTGGTGAGAAGAATGCCCCCCACCAAGGCTGTCCACAACAGGATATTGAACTTGGTGCTGAGATTGAATTTTTGAAACATTGGATCGCTCCTGGCAGGTTTCAGGGGGGCAGATATAAGGGAGATAACCAATCAATGCAGGAATACAATCAATCAGGAATAGGGAAGGGAAAAGGATCCCTAAATCCATTTTTCAAGATTACCTCGGAACTCTGGGCAGCAATCTATTCTAGCTATTCTCCTCCGGCCCACTTCTTTCAGAAGCTAATGGGATCCGCCGTAATTGGAGCGAGTTCCAGATCACAGTCAGGGAGCTGAGCGCCATGGCAATCTCGGCCATAATCGGGTGTAACAGTCCGGTAGCCGCCAGTGGGATGGCCAGCAGATTGTAGCCATAGGCCCAAGCTAGGTTCTGGCGAATCTTGGCAAAGGTATGTTGCGACAAATCCAAAGCTCGGATCAAGCCTTGCAGATCGCCGCTGACCAGGGCCAGATCGGCGGCTTCGATGGCCAGTTCCGTGCCCGTGCCAATGGCGATGCCCACATCAGCCTGAGTCAGGGCGGGGGCATCGTTGAGGCCATCCCCCACCATCGCCACCACCTGCCCCTGAGCTTGCAGATCCCGGATGCGCTGCACTTTGTCGGCAGGCAACACCTGGGCAAAGACCTGTTGGATCCCCACTTGGGCGGCAATGGCAGCGGCCACTCGGGGGCTATCTCCGGTCAGCATGATCGGATCCAAGCCCCGACGTTTGAGCTGCGCCACCACCGATGCAGCCTCTGGCTTGAGGGTATCGGCTAAGGCAATCAGCCCGAGCACCTTGCGATCCACCGCCACCCCCACAACCGTTTGCCCCTGTGATTCCAGGCTGTCCAGTGCGGGTAGCCAAGGGGATAAATCCAGATCATGCTCCAACAAAAAAGCAGGATTGCCCACCAGGATCGGCTGGGGTTGATCAAGCCCCGTCAACAGCCCTTGGATCCCTTGTCCGGGGGTGGCGATGATGTCGGTGGGAATGGGAATCGACAAGGCTTGCCGCTGAGCACACTGGAAGATGGCCCGCCCCAATGGATGCTCGGATCCCTGCTCCACGGCTGCGGCCCAGATCAAAAGTGTCTGTTGCTGCCGATCCCAGAAATTGGGGGATCCCAGGTTCTCCAGATCTAAGTCAACCTGAGGATCCGCCACGATGGCCGTCACTTGGGGTTTGCCTTGGGTCAGGGTACCTGTCTTATCCAGCACGATGGCTTGCACCGATTTGAGGGTCTGGATCGCCTCACCCCGACGGAGCAGGATCCCTTGCTCAGCCCCGCGACCGGATCCCACCATCAAGGCGATTGGGGTGGCCAAACCGAGGGCACAGGGGCAGGCCACCACCAAAACGGCGATCATATTAAACGCCGCCAGACTGAGGGGAGAGAGATCCGAGCGCACCCAGGGTAGAACGCTGGCAATCTCCGTCAACCAGGGCTGTAAGGCCGCACTTTCGACATACCAGATCCCCAGGGTCAACAGGGCCAGCACCACCACGCTGGGGACAAAATAGCTGGTCACCCGATCCGCCAAGGTCTGAATTGGCACCTTGGATCCCTGGGCCTCTTGGATCAGCCGCACCATCTGGGCCAAAAACGTATCAGCACCCGTGCGAGTCACCTCCACCACCAGCGCCCCCGCCTGATTGAGGGATCCCCCGATCACCTCGGATCCCGCCTGTTTAGCCATCGGCATCGACTCACCCGTGGCCATCGACTCATCCACCGCCGAGTGCCCCTCCACCACCCGCCCATCACACGGGATCCGTTCGCCGGGGCGCACCAACACCCGATCTCCCACTTGGATCACCTCAATGGGCACATCGATAATGTCAGTCTTTGCGTCACTGTCAGGATGCGTGGACTCTGACCCAGCACTCACATCCCGCACCCGCTGCAAATGGGCCTGCCGCGCCTGCATACCAATCAGATGGCGAATGGCCTGGGAAGCTCGACCCCTGGCCCGTCGTTCTAGATAGCGGCTGAGCAGGTGAAAGGCCATCACCATTGCCGCCACTTCCACAAATACCGTCACCTCAGCAATGCCCAAAAAGCCCACCAGATAGGTTGGCAGGGTGCTCAAGGAGATCAACACATCCATGTTGGGGGATCCCCGGCGCAATGCTGCCCCACTGGCACGATGGGTGGGCCACCCGGCAATAAACACCACCGGAAAGGCCAAAGCTAGGGTCAACAGCCGATGATGCTGATTGTGGGGCAACCCCAGCACCATACAGACCAGCATCACCGTCATCAAAATGCCCGCCGGGATCGCTGCCAGCCAAAAGCGCCGCCAAGCAGCCTGGATCTGAGCCTCGGTCTCGGCCTCGGGATCCTCGGTTTGGGCCTCGGCCAAGGGAGCAGCCCCAAATCCCCCTTGCTGAACAGCGGCGATCAGATCGGGCGGGCTGACCTGTTGAGGGTGAAAGATGACACGGGCTTGTTCTGCGGCAAAATTGACATCCGCCAGATCCACCCCAGGGATCCGTTGCAACAGGTTTCCCACACTGCTGGCACATCCCGCACAGCTCATGCCAGAGATCTTGAGATAGAGGGCAGCAACCACCGCCTCGTCATCAGGGGAGGCTGAAGGATCTTGATTGACAAGATCTGGGCTGGACAAGGTGGCTGGGGTGGTCATAGGCTGCAAGCACAATAGAGAAGGTCTGGGATCCCAAGAGATCCTGTTCATTTAGACTAGCAGGTAGACTAGCATGGCTTTTTGGCGGCTTGGGGGTCTGGCGACTGGACTACCCCACCCGATGAATCTGGGATCCCTGGGGGGTGCGTTCCACCTCGATCCGCTGGCTAAAGGCGTCTTGCAGGCTGGGGATATGGGTGATGACCAGAATACAGGCGAAATCGGCGGCAATGGTGTTGATGGCGCTGACCAACTGGTCGCGTCCGGCCTGATCTTGGGTGCCGAACCCTTCATCGATCATTAAGGTTTGCAGCCGGGATCCCGAGCGCCGAGCCAACAGCTGAGACAAGGCCAACCGAATGGCAAAATTGATCCGAAAGGCTTCCCCGCCCGAATAGGTTTCGTAAGGGCGCGTGCCGCGAGGATCGGCGATCAAGATATCAAGGGTATCGATCATCTTGTCGGTGCGACGACCGGCCCGCTGAGTGGCGAAGTGCAAATGCAACTGATGATGAGTCAGCCGCCCCAGGATGCGGTTGGCCTCTGCCTCCAGCTCCGGCAGAACGTTTTCGATGATCATGGCCGGGATCCCGTTGGGGCCATAGGCGGTGGCCAGTTCCTGATAGATCTGGAGTTGGCGGCGGGTGGATTGGATCTCTTGGCTCAAGGACTCTTGTTGCTGCTGGAGCTGGGTCAAGGTTTGGCGACGTTCTTGCACAGCTCCGATCTGGGCCAAAATCCCATCTAACTCATGTCGTTGACGAGCCAACAGCTGCTCTTTGTGCTGCATCTCCACCGGAGCCACTGACGGGATCCCGCTCAACTGCTGGTGGATCGCTGCCAATTGTTGATTGGATTGGGAGAGATGCTGCCGTTGCTGTTGCAGAGCGGCGAGGAGGGCTTGGGTTTGTGCCTCTAGGGTGGGATGCTGATGCGCTGCCTGCTGAAGATCGTGCCAACGCTGGATCCAGCCCTGAGCGGCGGTGAGTTGACCCCGCAGATGGTGGTGCTGATGGGGGTTATAGTTCAACTCGGCTAAGGCTGCTTCGAGGGTGGCTAAGCGAGAGAGAATGCCATCAGCTCCAGATTGCTGCTGTTGGTAAGCCTGAGCCAGTGCGGCGATCTGCTGCTCTAAGGCGTGCATCTGCTGTTGATTCGCCTGTTGGCGGGCCTGGACTCTCTGCCACTCTGCCCATCGGCCCTCGGCCCACCGCCACCGCTCCACCTCGCTGCGACAGAGGGCATGGTCTTTATCGCTGTAACCAATGCTGGCCAGGTCGGCCTCCACCTGAGTTAGGGGATGATCGGGATCCCTGATCTCTAGGTGTTCTAGATCCTGAATAATATGCTGCAACTGGGACTGCCACTCCAGTAGCTGCTGTTGGGCCTGCTGCTGAGTCTCCAGCTGTTGTTGCAGTCTGCCTTTTTGCTGTTGCCGCTGGTCAAAATCCTGCAATTGGCGATCAAGGGCCTGCTTCTCCCGTTCCAAAAGCTCCAGCTCCCGATCCGCCACCGCCAACTGTTCTCGCATCACAAACAGCTCGGTCTCTAGCTCCTCTTGCTCTTCCGATTGACGGGTCAAGACTTGGCTATGCAGCCCACCCGATAGCGACTGTTGGCACAAGGGGCAGACCTGATCCTGGGATCCCTCCAATAGTCTGCGGCGCTCATCCACCTGTTGCCATTGCTGCTGCAATACCCGCTGCCGTTCTTGCAGGTTTTCCACAAACAGACGTCTCTGTTGCAGCTTTTCGATCACCAGATCTCGATAGTCCCACCGCTCTTGCAGCACCGCCAGATCGGCCTCCAGGATCCCTACCGCTTGGCGCACCTGTTGTTCCTCAGCCGTCTGTTCGAGTTGGGTGATCTGCTGAGTAAGTAGGGCCTGACGGGCGATTAGCTGACTGTGTTGCTGCTGTTGTTGCTGGCGCAGTTGTTCCCTTTTTGCCAGTAATGGAGTGGCCTGGTGCTGGCGTTGATCCCAGCTCTGGAGGGCGGTGCGGGCACGGTGCAAGGATTGCAGAGCTTCTTGGATCCGTTCTCGGTCTTGCAAGAGCACCTGATCAGCCTGGGCCGTGGCTTGCAAAAGTTGGAGTTTTTGCCGCAGGGATCCCTGTTGGGTCTGGTAATCCTGCTGCTGCTGGAGGTGTTGGGCCTGGAGGCTGCGCTGTTGCTGGCTCAGACTTTGGTAGCGTTCAAAGGCTTGATTGAGCTGTTGGTCTTGCTGAAGCAGCTGTTGATAGTGCTGACAGCCCAATTGAATCTGGTCTTTTTGGCTCAACAGGCTTTCCATCTGATGCAGGCGATCCCGTTGCTGCCGCCACTGGGTTTCAGTGTTTTGCAGAGTGGTGCCGATGGTTTGCGATTGTTGTGTCAGGTCTTGATAGCGTTCTTGCAGTCTGTTTCGCTCCTGTCGCCGCTGTCGGATCTGCTCCAGTTCTGCTTGAGTGGTGGCGAGGGTGGCCTCCCCTTCAATCCGACTGTGTTGGAGCTGGGCGTACTGCTGTTCCAGTTGGGTTTGGTGGGTTTGGTGGTGCTGGAGTTGATCGAGCTTGCCCTGGAGCTGGTCAGCGGCGGTGCGATACTGCTTGACCTGCTCTCGGCAGCGTTCCGCCAAGTCGTCGTACTGGCTCAGCTTCAGAATGTCCGCCAAGATCTGCTTGCGCTCACCCGCCCGCTTGAGGGTAAATTCATCCGCCTTGCCCTGGCGGAGATAGGCGGAATTGATGAACGTTTCGTAGTCCAGCCGCAACTGCTGTTGGATCCCCAGTTGAGTGGCCTTGACCCCCCGTCGGGTCAACGATCGCCAGCCCTGGCCAGTTTCTTGCTGCTCCGTTTGGATCTGCCATTCCAGGCTGATGCCTCCCCCCAGTGCCCGAGTGCGCATCACCCGATAGATCTGCTCCTGAGAGCGATACACCACCGTCACCCGCGCCGTAGTGGATCCCTTGCGAATCAAATCTTGATCATTGGCCGCTCGACTTTGGCCCCAAATCCCCCAGCTGAGGGCTTCCAGCAGGGCAGATTTGCCAGCTCCATTGGCCCCACAAATACAAGCGGTATGGATCCCAGATAAGTCAAGATCCACGCTGCGATAGCTGAGAAAATCGTGCAGGGTAAGCCGCAGAGGAATCACAATGATGTCGCTAGAGGAGGATAATTCAGCATTAACTAGCAGCTTATCTTATGTATATCAGGACATAGGATTCAGAGTATCTTAATATGACTGAGGATCGCGGTTGAAACGGAGTTTTACTCAGAAGGTCTCAAAAAAGTGCCGGGATCCCTGACTAATCATGCCTTCAGGGTGGTTGGGCTATTCCGAATGGTGAGCACCTGGGATAGAATTAATGGCCGGTTATTGTTGGCCAATTATTGAATCCTATTCGGGGCCGCACTTCCACCCATGCCCCTGCCTTCTCTGTCCCGTCAAGGTCTAACCCCATTCCGGGATCCCATCTTTCAGCATTTTGTCTTAACTGGTTTTTGTCTTAAACTAAGTTTTGTCTTAACTAGGGTGTCGTGGCCTACTTTCGATCTCAAGATGATGTCTTTCCCCCCAAGCTGCTCAAAAGATTGCGGGGTCGGATCTTGGCTTGCCCCTATTTGAGCGTCAATAATCTCAATCGAGATTTCATCGGCACCCGTGGCTTTTCGGTGGTGTTTCGTCGCTCAGGCATCCCTCAGGTTTTGGAGCAATTTCCCTTTTTTGAGACTTATCTAGAGCGGCTACTGTTGGCAGATTGCAATGCGTTTTATCTCAATCCTCTGGTGATGACCCAGGGATCCCGTGTGGATCCCCATATCGACCGCAGCTTGCGCTCCTATTGCAAGACGGTCAATCCGCCCGATTGGGTCAGTGTGCTGTATGTTGAGGTGCCGGATCCCTTGGTGGGGGGGCAGTTGATGCTGAGTCATGGCAAAAAGCAGGTAGGGCAGATCACGCCCCAGGCCAATCGCCTACTCTATTTTCAAGGAAATCTGACCCATGCCGTCCAAACGGTGGAAACCGCAGCGCTGCGGCTGAGTTTGGTTTGTGAGCAATATAATCTGACGGCGATGGAGCTAGATGAGATCCCCGAGTTGACTATCGAGTCCCGCGCTAAACGGTGAGAAGGCAGCCCCAAAGTGCCCATTCAAAAGTGCCTATTCAAGTTATTCACAGCTCCAGCAGATACAGTTGGAAAATAGTAGCGAGAAATCATGGCAGAGCAGGATCCCTTATTTACGCTCGATCAGCTTCTTATTGTGCGAGCGATCGCTCAGCATGGCAGTTTTCGACGGGCGGCGGATAGCCTCTATCTGTCTCAGCCAGCAGTCAGCCTCCAGGTGCAAAACCTAGAGCGACAACTGGGGGTGGTGCTATTCAACCGGGGCGGACGACAGGTCTACATTACCGAGGCCGGACAAACCTTGGTGGAGTATGGCGACCGCATCCTCAAGCTCTGCCAGGAGGCCAGCCGCGCCCTGTCTGATCTGGACGAAATGAAACGCGGCATCCTGTTATTGGGAGCCAGCCAGACGGTGGGCACCTATGTCATGCCCCACCTGATCGGCCAGTTTTGGCATCGCTATCCTCAGATCTCAGTGCAGTTGTTGGTGCAATCCACTCGGCGGGTTGCCCACAAACTGGTCAGTGGCGAATTGGATCTGGCCATCGTTGGAGGCGAGATCCCCACTGAATTGCGGCCCCGCTTGACCGTCACCCCCTTTGCCCAAGATCAGTTTGTGCTGGTCACTGCCCGCGACCATCCCCACGGCATTGACCTATTAGCCCAACGGGATCCCAAGACAAGCCTGACTCCCCTCATGGTGGCCGATCTGTCGCAGCTCCGCTATATCAGCCTCGATGCCCAGTCCTCCTCCCGTCAGACCTTGGATCGAGCCCTGCACAAAGCCGGTGTGGATCCCGCTACCTTGCGCTCCAGTGTGGAATTGAGTTCGATTGAGGCGATCAAACGGGCGGTTCAGGCAGGCTTGGGGGTGGCCTTTTTATCTCGCTCAGCGGTCAAGCCGGAGTTGGATCGCGGTGATCTGATTCAGTTGTCGGTGGCGGGCCTAGAGGTGAAACGGATCCTTTGGTTGGCCTACAATCCCGACCGTTATCAATCCCGTGCTGCCCACCTATTTCGGGATGGCCTGTTGACAGGATCCGATTGGGTCAAGACCCCGCTGCCGCTGATCGAACCGTTTTCGGAGTCGAAGTTATGACCAAGCCCCACCAGCCACTCGGCCCCAAACGCAGCAACAAGGGATTTGGCCCTGGGGATCCCTTCCCCAAACCTGTCCTCCCCCCCGGCTATCTAGCCCCTTACGTCCGCACCTTACCCCTGGTGATCGAAGCCCTGCTTGATTTAGGACAGGTGGGATCCGGCGATATCCTCTACGACTTGGGCTGTGGGGATGGTCGGATCCCGCTGGCAGCCGCCCAACGAGGGGCCAAAAGCGTCGGGGTGGATTTGGATCCCGACCGGATCCGGGAGGCGCGGGCCAGGGCTGAGGAACTGGGGTTAACCGATCAGGTCACGTTTGAGGTGCAAGATCTGCTGACCACCGATCTATCCAGTGCAACGGTGGTAACGGCTTATCTGTTGCCGGATGCTCATCTCAAACTCCGCCACAAATTGCAGACCGAACTGAAGCCGGGATCCCGGATTTTGACCCACAGTTTTGACATGGGGGACTGGTTGCCGACTCAGACTGCGGCGGTATCGGATGTGATCAACCGTTATTCCCTCTATCTTTGGGTGGTGGGTGAGCCTTGAGCTGACGTGCGAAAAGTAATAGCTTGAAGGAGCAGCCTGCAAGACGTTTTATTAGGTTAGCTCGCCAACATCTTGTAAAACTGCTTCTATAAGCTTGGGCGCAATAAAAATCCTGCTGTTTTGCAACTGCATACATAAGGCTTGATTTCAGCAATCAGACCCGCATTTTTGGCTCGACGCAAAATCCTCAGCGTTCCAATGCAGCGGATTCCTAAGCGCTCTGCGACGGGTCTGGCTCGGGCATCATCAAGCATGATCATGCAGCTTGACATGGATTGAGCGAGAGCAATCGTCTCAGCTTCTCCTCGATCGATGAGGATAGAAAGAGGTTGAAGAATGCTGGGATCAGGGGTCTGAATTTTTAACTAGGCAGCTTGGCTTACGGCTAGTGATCCAGGTAATCCAGCTCCGTCAATAGCTACCTCATCCCAAACGGCTGGAGGGATAAGCACTTTTTGATAAAGCTGCGAAAGCAGTTCAAGCTGCTCAATGATGGCAAGCGAGATGAGAGGGCTACTGTCAGCAATGATGGTGGCGCTAGTCATCACGAAGTTTGGCTGCGATTTGATCATCGTCTAGGTTGATGACGGGAATCTGGAATCGCCCTAGCTCATACATGAACTGTAATTTCTTCATATTGCAGAGGGCCGCAGCTTTGCCCAGAGAAAGGCGACGAAGTTCGAAGAGTTTAGCTGCGAGGAGAAAGGCAAGTTCGACCTCTAACTCTTGGGGGGATTGACCAGAGGTGACGAGGAGATCGTCGGGGTAGGGACAGGCTGTGCATGGCTTTTAATCTCTATGGGTCAATTCCCCGCCGCTCTGCGGCGTAAAATGCAGAGATGAGTGAATACATCCACAAAAGCCATAACGTCACGGTTTTGCTTTACTATCTAGTGTTTCCAGCGAAGTATCGACGGGCTGTGTTTGATAAACAGGTCGATGATGTATTGCGAGAAGTTTGCCTAGATATCGAGAAATGCTACGAGGTTAAATTCATCGAAATCGGAGTGGACAAAGACCACGTTCATTTCCTGCTGCAATCGGTGCCCACCTACAGTACAGCCTGTTCACTTATTAGCTATCACAGTAGCAGCACTTAGCAAACCAGTTACTGAAGGATGAAGTCTCAATCAAATACAAGCCTATTTCTACCAGCTTCTCCAATGCTGCCATCCCTTGTGTGCAATAGAGGCGAACAAAAGCTTTGATGACTGACCACATCATCTCAATAGGATTAAAGTCTGGTGAGTATGGCGGCAGATATTCAATCCTTGCCCCTTTCTCTTCAACTAGTTCTTTAATTCCTTCCATTTTATGACTGCTTAGGTTATCCATAACAATTACCTCGCCGCCCTCTAATTTTGGAATTAGGTCTATTTCTAGAAAAGCCCGAAAGTCTTTTCCCTTCATCGAACCTTTGATAAGCCTTGTTGCCACAACTCCTTCCTTTTTTATTGCTCCAGTGAGTGTCATCTTTCGGCCCTTGTAGAACTGCCTGAGACAAAGTGTTTTTTTGCCAGATAAACTTCTTGCTACATCCCGGCTCATCCCTACCCAGAATCCTGTTTCGTCGATAAATACAAGTTTATCAACCGGAACATCTCTCATCCTGTCCCAATAATCTAATCTTTGTTGCTGCTCTTGTTCTGTGGCAACCTTCTCCCCACGATAGGTCTTTTTTTTAGAGTGAGTTTTTCCTTTTGCAGGAATTGACACATCCCACCAATGTTAGAATAGATTTCAAGATGCTCTAGAAGGTAGTCACAGTATTGACGAAGTGTCCAATCGGGATGGTCTGCTACCATTTGGACGATAAAGTCTCGATGAGGGAATAGTTTCCCAGGTTTAGTGGGGCCAGGCTTAAGAGGGGTTAGGTCTTGAGTGTCTCGGTCCTGATTGAGGTACTTCTGGACAGTAACAGGGCTCATCATAAATTGTT
>JAAUUM010000176.1 GCA_012031565.1 Synechococcaceae cyanobacterium SM2_3_2 | reverse complement strand
ACGTGGCTCAGGCGGTGCTGCGGCATGACTTTCCCCATCGGGTCACCTGTGGCCATTGCTGTTCCTTGGCGGTGCAGTCTCAGGGCATGGTTAAGACCACCCTGGAGTTGGTTAAGGCAGCGGGCATCGGCATCGTCAGCCTACCCATGTGCAATCTCTACCTACAGGGTCGGGATCCCGGCTATACCCCCCGCTGGCGAGGGGTGACCCTCCTACATGAGCTGCAAAGACAGGGGATCCCTGTGGCAGTATCCAGCGACAATTGCCGGGATCCCTTTTTTGGCTTTGGGGATCACGATGTTTTGGAGGTGTTCACCCAATCCACCCGGATCGCCCATCTGGATACCCCTTATGGCAGGTGGCCGCAAGCGGTGACCCTCACCCCGGCTGAGCTGATGGGCCTCTCAACTGTAAAACCCCTCAAGGTGGGATCCCCCGCCGATTTCGTTGTATGTCGCGGCAGAACCTTTAGCGAGGTATTGTCACGGTCTCAGTTTGACCGGGTGGTGCTCCGACGGGGGCAAGCCATTGACACCACATTGCCCGACTATGCCGAGTTGGATGCCATTTTGGCTTGATTGGCCGGGAGACTTACTCAGCTGTGTTCCCTAGTCGATGGGGCACGATCCGATTCAGCAGCCGATCTAGATCAGCCTGACCAGGGATCCCGTTGGGTTTGACCGTTTTTGGGGGAACTGGCTGAGGAGAGGGCGAAGATTGAGATTGTGCCTGGTGCCAAGCCGCCAACGACTCCTGCACATTGGCATTGGGATTATTGGGTAGCCGATGTGTACCGGGAGGCTCTAATGAGCTGAGTTGGCCGGGGCCAACAGGTATGGACGGTGCAACCGAGGGTTTATCAACGCCTGCCTCAGGGATCCCTGTCATGGCAGCCTCACGACTTTCATCCCCCATTAAGGAACCAGGAGGAATGATCATCTGCGGTTCCACATAACAATCCATGACGGTGGAATAGGAGCCGACACAGGCATTGGCCCCAATCGTACCCGCTCCCACCACCAAAACCCCCACCCCTAGCGTCACCCCCTGGCCGATGATCAGGGATCCCCCGTGGGCATGAATGATGGATCCCATGCCGATGCAAGCCCCTGCTCCCACCCGAATCTGACAGCCGGGATCCGCCTGTAGCAACACCCCTGGCCCTATTTGAGCGGTGGGATCCATTTGGACATCGCCATTGATCAGCCCTCCCGCTGGGGAGATATGCTGAGACACCACAGCCTCTAATGGTGGTAGATGGTGCAGTGGTGGAGTGCGCATAGGATGAAGGCGAGACCGCTAGGACAATAGAGAGCAGTGATGATCTAGATCTAGAGAGAGTCCACTAAGTTCAGCCTTTGGGGGTCTGGATCACCTGCTCAAGCACCCGCTTTTTCACCGTCGGATCAATGCCCAACAGGCGGACATACTCACCTTTATGGTCAGCTAAGCAGGCGGACAGAGCTTGCATAACCTCAGATTCACGGGTGGTATTGATGGGGCTACAGCTTTTCCAGGATCCGGTGCGAAAGCGGCGGGCATCCACATGTTCGGTGCCAATCCGATAGCCCTGTTGCAGGAGTGCCCGAACTTGGGCCTGGATCTCAGGCGATAGACCGGCGGAGCTGCTTGGGCTGGCCGAGCTAGAACCGTTGGATCCATTGGCCTGATGGGCGGGGTGATTGGGTTGAGAGGATCCCGTGGAGGGAGTCCGTCCCCCTGGGCTCTGGATGATCTCCTCCAGCACTCGCCGCTTGGCGGTGGAGTCAATGCCCAGCAGCCGGACATAATGCTGAGGATACTGAGCCGTCGCTTGCTGAATATAGTGCATCACTTGGCTGGCGGAGCGACCATCTCCAATGGCAATACTCGTCCAAGAACTGGTGCGGAAGCGGCGGGCATCCGCGACTTCTAATCCGACCCGATAGCCCTGTGACAGCAAGCCTTGCACCTGGTGCTGCAAATTGTCACTGCTGCCCAAAGCTGCCCCTGACTGAGGTACAGAATGGGTACGGATTGGAGATCCTGCTGCGCCTGTCCCAGTGGTGAGCTGTCCTCCGGGGGTCTTGATCACCTCTTCAGAGACCCGACGCTTGGCCTGGGGATCGATGCCTAACAGGCGCACATAGTCATTGGGATGCTCGGCCACCACCTGTTCCAGAGTCTGCATCACTTGCGCGGTCGAACGGGCGTCGCCGATGGCAATACTCGTCCAAGAGCTGGTGCGGAAACGACGGGGATCCGCGATTTCGATCCCGACCCGATAGCCCTGTCCCAATAATCCCTGCACCGTGGCCTGAATAGAACTAGCAGATTTGCCTGACGTAGAACTGCTGCTGGTTGAGGCATAAGCTTGTGAGGTGGAATGAGAGGACGTACTGCCTGAAGACGTAATGCCTGAAAGGGCCAAATCAGGAATCGCCTCGTCGGGATGATGGATGACGGCCTCTAAGATCCGTTTTTTCGCCTTGGGATCGATCCCCAAGACCCGCACATACTCCTTGGAGTGCTGGATCATCTCTTGTTGAAGGGCGCGCATCACATCTGAAATTGGGCCACTGCCGATGGGGGTGCCGCTGCGCCAAGAGCTGGTGCGAAAATGCCGCTCATCTGCAAACTCAGTGCCGATCCGGTAGCCCTGCTCTAGGAGCGAGCGAATCTGTTCGAGCAATTGGGGACTCAGGGATCCAGGTTGGATCGAGCTACCTTGAGCCTTTTTGCCATTGGGGGTATTCAACGCTGGGTTCCTCAACTCGGCAGATGGTGCAGTTTGGACGGGTGCAGCTTGGGCAAAAACTTGAGCGCTCATCTCTTTGCGGATCGGGGCGACGCAAACGATGTTTTCAGCGCATTGATAGCCCTCACGCAGGGCATCGTTGACATGAATGACATGGGCAGCAAATTGGGCATCACTGGCCTGGACATCAGGCAGACGATCGGCCTGTTGCTGGTTGGTGATGATGCTACCGGAAGGGATGTATTTACCGGGCGGAATCTCGACCCCCTGAATCAAGCAGTGCATCATGACAATGCAGCCGTGTCCAACCCGGGAGTTGAAAACGGTGGAACGAAATCCGATAAAGCAGTGGTTGCCCACATAGGCTGGCCCGTGGATCAGGCTCATATGGGTGATGGAGGTATCGGATCCCACCCAGACGGAGTAAGATTCGCCATCATCCCCCACCACGCGACCTTCCTCCAGACCGTGGATCACCACGCCATCCTGGATATTAGTCCCTTCCCCAATCCAAAACGGTTTACCCTCATCCGCCCGGATCGAGGTGCCCGGAGCCACCATCACGTCGGCAGAGAGATGCACATCCCCGATCAAGTTGGCATTTTTATGGACATAGGCCGTCGGATGGACTTTGGGCTCGGCCAGGTCTCGTGACCAAGGGGTGGGTGGGGCAGCAAGTTTAGAGGGCATCGGACAATTTGCTCCTAGAAGGCATCGATCTGACAAGGCTCTACCCAGTGTGGTGAGCAACTACAAGCCCACAAAAGTGAAGAGCATAACCGGTGTAATGAAAAGGTGAAATTAGGTGAGATAGGTGAAAAGGGATGAGAACAAAGCTGAGATTGAGGGTTGAGATCAGTGCCTAGAAGTGCCTAGAAGTGCCTGGAAGAAAGCAGTGCCTAGAAATGGTCTCGCTTGCTATAGACTGAGCGGCCCGACTGGCTGACGGTATCCACAATGGCGATCACCACAGCATCTAGGGGGCGGGTTTCGTTGCCGCGAGGTTGGCGGGCAGCACTGCCACGACTCACCAAGACCCACTCGTCCACCCCAGCCCCCACGGGATCCGCTGCCACTTCGATATCCGGTTGAGGATTTCCGTCTTGGTCGAGGTATTGCACCATCAAAAACTTCACGCCCGTCAGGGTGGGTTCTTTTTGGGTGCTGACCACGGTGCCCCGGACAACCGCCAACCTCATGCTGCTGATCCCATGCTGCTTAATCCCTTCATGCCACAACTCTGCTCAATAGGGTTTTAGTACAACCCATCTGTACAACCCAGCTGTACAACGCATCAATACAGTGCATCAACCCAGGATTCCATCTGCCCATCCGATTCTAAAAACGGGATCCCTGGGCTTCACCGATGGGATACTCCAGCCGTGATCAGGCCAGCCGAGATCAGAGTTGAGCAGTCAGAGCGGTTGAACAGCTCTATGGGCGGTTGTAGGGGCGAATGGCGGTGATACTCTCACGGAACTGGGCCACGTCATCGGTGTAGCGAATCGGCAACACATATTCCAGGTTTTCGTGGGGACGGGCAATGATGTGCCAAGAGAGCATCTGCCCCCCATTGACCCGCTTGATCGATTCGATCCCGGCGGATACAGAGGCTTGCACCTCAGAGACATCACCGCGCACGATAACGGTGACGCGACCACTACTAATTTTTTCGTAACCCACCAAGGTGACGCGGGCAGCCTTTACCATCGAATCGGCAGCTTCCACCACAGCGGGAAAGCCTAGGGTTTCGATCATGCCAACGGCAATAGCCATGAAAATTCTCCTGATTTGAGCAAACTTGAGCTTGAGTATTGAGAAGGGCAGCTTGAGATGGCCTGACAGATCGAGGAAAGACCGATCAGGTGGCAATCAACCTTTAGGAGCGGAATTGTTCCACTGCTTCGGTGTAGCGAATCGGCAACACAAACTCTAGATTTTCGTGAGGACGCGCAATGATGTGGGTGGACAGCACCTCGCCGCCGTTGACCCGCTTGGCAGATTCGACCCCGGCTGAGACGGAGGCTTGCACCTCAGAGACGTCGCCCCGCACAATCACGGTCACCCGGCCACTGCCGATCTTTTCGTAGCCCACGAGGGTGACGCGGGCAGCCTTCACCATGGCATCAGCGGCTTCCACCACACAGGGGAAACCTTTCGTTTCGATCATTCCAACAGCAATAGGCATAATCGCCCTCCAATTTTCTGAGATTGACGAGATTGATTGGGACGCAAATTCTGACGGCTCTTGAGATTAGTCTTGAAGAAGGTATTAACTAGGTATTAACTCCTAGTCTCTTGGCCCTCATTTTTCCAGAAATTGACTGGTTTGAATCAATTAGGAAAAGTGGCAAGAAACTTATAAATTCCCTGTATTCTCTGGCTTTGAACTTTTTTATCTACTTTTGATAGATGGCCTGCTCAATACCCCGAATATCAAAGAATCTTGGCCGAGGACAACTAGTCCTGAGACCGTCGGTTCCACTGCTTTACACAACAAGACAACTCTGCGCTGAATCATTCCTTTCAAGATGGTATCTCTAATCGTTGATAATTAAAAATTAAAATTATTTATTTGTGCGATAGCTTTTTATGAACTGTGCAACGTTGTCGACACAACTCTAAAGAAATTGTTAACCCATATTACGACCTCGACTCAAGCTCTGATCTTAGGCTCTAGTCTCAGGCTTCTGAGGGCGAAAGAGAGGCATCCAAGCCCAAGAGCTGGGCCTCATCCAAGACCGGGATCCCGAGGCTGTGGGCTTTGTCGAGCTTGGAGCCTGGATCATCTCCCGCCACCACATAGCTGGTTTTGCGGCTGACGCTAGCGGTGACTTTGCCACCCCTGGTTTCGATCCAGGTTTTGGCCTCTGTGCGGCTGAGGGTGGGGAGGGTGCCGGTCAAGACAAAGGTTTGTCCGGTTAGGGCTTTACTCAGGGATCCCTGGGCTTGGTCTGGGGAGCTGGACAGTTGCAGACCAGCCGCTTGCAGTTGCTGGAGCAGCGTTTGGTGACGAGGTTGACAGCACCAGTGGGTGACCGCTGTGGCAATCTCCGCTCCCAACCCATAGATGGTGGCGATTTGCTCAGGTGTAGCTGTTTGCAACTGCTGGGCGGAGGCAAAGTGATCCGCCAGCGTTTTGGCATTGACTGATCCCACATGCGGGATCCCGAGGCCATAGAGAACCCGATGCCAGGGCTGTTGTCGAGAGTGTTGGATCGCCTCGATCAGGTTTTGGCTGGATTTGGATCCCATTCGCGCCAGTTGGGCCAACTCTACTTGAGTCAGGCGGTAGAGATCGGCAACCGATTGGATCCCGAGGGTTTGCACCAGTTGGGCCACTACCTTTTCTCCCAAACCTTCAATATCGAGGGCATTACGGCTAGCCCAGTGTTGGAGTTGGCCCCGAATCCGGGCCGGACAGTCTAGGTTGGGGCAGCGGGTGACTGCTGCTTCTTGCCGCACCAAGAGCGTCCCACATTCGGGACAATGGCTGGGCAGCCTGTAGGGAATCGCATCGGGTGCTCTGAGCTGGGGCAGGATCCCGACAATTTCGGGGATAATCTCACCTGCTTTGCGAACGATGGCGGTATCGCCAATGTGGACATCCAAGTCTCGCAAGCGGTCGGCATTGTGCAGAGAGGCTCGACTGACGGTGGTGCCTGCCAATTGAATGGGATCCAATTCGGCCACGGGGGTGACTGCGCCTGTGCGTCCGACGCTGGCGATGATGGAGCGGATGCGGGTGGGCACTTCTTGGGCAGGATATTTGAGGGCGATGGCCCAACGAGGGAACTTTTGGGTAAAGCCCGCCTCGGCTTGTAACTTGAGGCTGTTGAGCTTGACCACCACTCCATCCGTGGCGTAGCCCAGCGGGGATCCCTGGTCAGGATTGGCAGAATCCTCGTCCGCCTGTCCCCCCATCGTTTCTAAGTCGGCTGGGATGGGATGAGCAGCTTGGGGTCGCCACCGCTCAAAAAAGCCATTGACCTCACTCAAGGTCTGGCACAACTGCCAGTGGGGATTGACCACAAAACCCAAGGCTTGTAACCGCTGCAACATTTCGGCCTGAGACTGGGGTGGATCCTCCTGGGGCCAACCTTGGGGCCAGTGCAACCCATAGGCAAAAAACGAGAGGCGGCGGGCGGCAACAATGCGACTATCCAGCTGGCGCAACGTTCCCGCTGCACAATTGCGAGGATTGGCAAACAAGGGATCCCCTTGATCTTTTCGCTCCCGATTGATGCGCTCAAACTCTGCCCAGCTCAAAAAGGCTTCCCCTCGGATCTCCAAAAGAGAGGGCGGATGAGGAGTTGCCAACCGCAAGGGAATGGAGCGAATCGTCCGCACATTGGGGGTAATATCTTCGCCAGCCTGTCCATCTCCTCGGGTCGCTGCCCTGGTTAGGACTCCATCCACATAGGTCAGCGCCAAAGCAGAGCCATCGATCTTGAGTTCGCAAACATAGTCTAGATCGGGTGATACGGGTGATACGGTTGTGGACTCAGATTGCTCTGGCAGTCCCAGCACCCGGCGCAATCGTTCTCCCCAGGCTTGCAATTCCTCGGTATTAAAGGCATTTTCCAGGCTATATAGGGGGATCCCATGTTGGACGGTGGCAAAGGCAATGGCTGGGTCTGATCCAATCCGCTGCGTGGGACTGTCGGGGGTGATCTGGTCGGGATGCTGGGCTTCTAAGTCCTGTAATTCTCGATAAAGCTTGTCATAGACGGCATCCGGCATGATCGGATCGTCGTGGACATAGTAGGCAATAGTGGCCTGCCCCAACAGCTGCTGCAAGTCTCTGATCCGCTGAGGCGCTGAGCCACCGGGATCCACAGCTGGGGATGGAGCAGAATGCGAACGGGGCATAAATGTAGAGAGATTTAGTCAGGAGTCACCCAATCATAATCCCTCTGATCCACCTCACTCACCAGCTCACTCACGTCAAGAGCAAACCCTCAGATCA
>JAAUUM010000175.1 GCA_012031565.1 Synechococcaceae cyanobacterium SM2_3_2 | reverse complement strand
CGGCGTCATTAGAATTCATGAGTGACTCCACATGGTTTTGGCAACGGGGGGATGACGGGTTACCAACTCGTCTCTGCTTTTTGATCACAATTCTTTTGATCACAATTCATTCAGAGGCCATTTGCTGAGCAATCTATCTATCTATTGGCCTGAACCCTATTGGCTTGAGCAACCCTTTGATTAGCTGATTGAGCCATCCATTCAGAACCTTCCCGAGTAAGATAACCCCCTGGTAGATAAATCGGTGCTATATGAATTTGCTCTGTCACCACTCCACCACCAAGCTAAATAAAGAATTGAAACTGAATGTAAAAGACAAATTAGCACTGCGGTCACAATCGAAAAGCAATCTTAGCTACATCTACGGTTGATTTTTGCTGGTAATGCTCTGTTCAGACCTAGGATCTAAGAGATTGCCGGGTGGGTGGAGTCTGTCATCCGGGCTTGCTCAAGGCAAGAACTTTACCAAAACCTAAGATGATGAACCAAGAGTCCTCACTATAGGAGTGATACCCAGTCGGATGGGATCCAGGCCGATAGCAATTAGAGCAATTACATAGCAGCAATCACATAGACAGCAATCACATAGACAGCAATCACATAGACAGCAATCACATAGACAGCAATCACATAGACAGCAATCACATAGATAGCAATCATGCAAGTTGAGTTGCGCCAGATTAGTAAAGCTTTTGGATCCGTCCAAGCCAATACGGATATCTCGCTACAAGTTGAGGAGGGCAGCATCCACGCTCTGCTGGGGGAGAATGGCGCAGGCAAGAGCACGCTGGTCAAGATCTTGAGTGGGTTCATCAGCTGTGATAGCGGAACGATCTTGTTACAGGGACAGCAGGTTAAAATTCATACCCCGGCTGAGGCCATCCGTCATGGCATCGGCATGGTGCATCAGGATCCCTTGGATTTCCCCTCTCTCTCTGTTCTCGATAACCTCCTGGTGGGGCGTCCCGGCGGGATCCCGTTGTCTAGACGAGCGGCTCGGCTCCAGTTTGAGGACGTGGGGCAATCGTTGGGCTTTGAGCTGCGGCTAGAGGATACGGTAGAGCAGCTGACGGTGGGGGAACGACAGCAATTGGAGATCTTGCGGCTGTTGTCGCTGGGGGTCAAGACCCTGATTTTGGATGAGCCCACCACCGGCATTTCTGAGAGTCAGAAACAGTTGTTGTTTCACGCCCTCAAGCAGTTGGTAAAACAAGGCCGTTCGGTGATCTTTGTCTCCCACAAGCTGGAAGACGTGGATGTGTTGTGCGATCGGGTCACGGTGCTAAGACAGGGGCAAGTAGCCGGCCACCGCTCCATTCCCTGTAACTTTGGAGAGTTGGTGGAGATGATGTTTGGGCAAGTCCTGACCGTGACGCCCAAGCCCCCGACCCAACCAGGGGATCCCCTACTAGAGATCCGGCAGAGTGTGGTGGCCGATCGACGACTGCGAATCTCGATTCCCGATCTCACCCTTCAGACGGGGGAGGTGATGGGTCTAGCGGGTCTAGAAGGCAGTGGGCAGCAGTTGATGTTGTTGATGTGTGCGGGATTGCTCAAGCCTCTGACGGGATCCCTGGTGCTGAGAGGGCAGGATCTGAGTCAGGCGGACTACTCCACCTATGGCCAAGCGGGGGTGGCCTATCTGCCTGCCAATCGGTTGCGGGAGGGGCTGATTCGGGGCTTGTCAATTCGGGATCATGTGGCCCTCAAGCGGGGGGGCAGGTTGTGGAGTAGACCCGCTGAGGCCAGTCAAGCAGCCCAATCCTTGATCGAGACCTTTCGGATCCGGGGCCAAAGTTTGAGTTTGGTAGATCGACTTTCGGGGGGCAATCAACAGCGCACCCAACTGGCTCTGTTGCCGGAGAATCTGCACTTGTTGTTGATGGAACACCCCACCCGAGGTCTGGATATCGATTCTGCCCAGTGGGTCTGGCAGCAGTTGATCGAGCGCTGCCAATCGGGCACCGGGATCCTGTTTTTCTCCACCGATTTGGAGGAACTGTTGCGCTACAGCGACCGGATTCTGGTCTTTAGTGGCGGGCAGATCAGCCAGCCGGTGGCGGCAGCGGGCTTGAGTGTGGCTGACCTCGGACACCTGATGGGAGGGGCGTTCTAGAGGGGAATGAATGCAGGCTTAAGAAAAAGTAGTTGTTGCTACAGAATAAGAAGAATTGTTGTGA
This sequence comes from Synechococcaceae cyanobacterium SM2_3_2, assembly GCA_012031565.1. GTDB lineage: Bacteria > Cyanobacteriota > Cyanobacteriia > Thermostichales > Thermostichaceae > JAAUUM01. The sequence goes on along the minus strand of JAAUUM010000175.1, from coordinate 5,548 downwards.
AATCGGTCAGGTGAGTCTGGCTCTCTGCAAGCCTCAATCGCTGACGGGATACCGGGTTGGGGAATTTGGCCTTAAGTTGGGGCTACTGACCGGATGAGTCTGTCTTTCTAGAGTGGGATCAGGAGACTGCAACCTAGGAGGCCCGCCTCATGTTGGATCAACTGAATCGAAATCCAGATTCTCAGAACCCGGAGCTGTCCCACTCTCATCACCCACAGGCATCTCATCAAGCCCCACCGCTGTTTGTGGTGCCGTTGGATCAGGTGGGGTTATCAGATTTAGCCCAAGTAGGGGGCAAAAATGCCTCGTTGGGGGAGATGCTACAACAATTGGTGCCCCAAGGGATCCGGGTGCCAGGGGGCTTTGCTGTTACGGCGGAGGCCTATCGTTATTTCTTGGCCAGTGCTGACATAGAACCTCAGTTACGCCATCTCTTGGCCGATTTAGAGGTTGAGGATGTCCACAATCTCCAGCACCGAGGACGGGCGGCTCGCTCTTTGATTCTCCACACCCCCTTTCCGGCGGCACTGACGGAGGCGATTACCACGGCTTATCAACAGATGTGTCTGGACTATGACGGCTCTGGAGCTAGTCCCAACACCGTCGATGTGGCAGTCCGCTCCAGCGCAACGGCGGAGGATCTGCCCGATGCCAGCTTTGCTGGACAGCAGGAAACCTATCTCAATGTCAACGGGATCCCGGCGGTGCTGAATGCCTGCCATCGCTGTTTTGCCTCGCTATTTACTGACCGGGCCATCTCCTATCGAGTGACCAAAGGCTTTGACCACTTTGATGTGGCGCTATCGGTAGGAGTACAAAAGATGGTGCGCTCCGATCTGGCCTGCTCTGGGGTGATGTTTACCCTGGATCCCGAATCCGGCTTCCGGCAGACGGTGCTGATCACGGCGGCTTATGGTCTGGGGGAAAACGTGGTACAAGGGGTGGTCAACCCGGATGAGTATCTCGTCTTTAAGCCCACCCTCAAAACAGGGCACCAGCCGATTTTGAATAAAAAGCTGGGCAGCAAAGCCCTGAAGATGATCTACGACACGGGCGGATCCCGGCTCACCCGTAATGTGGCGGTGGATGCCGTTGATCAGAGACGTTATGCCCTCACCGATCAAGACAGTCTGGAATTGGCTCGCTGGGCCTGTCTGATTGAGGAGCACTATTCTCAGTTGCGGGGTATGGACACCCCAATGGATATCGAATGGGCCAAAGATGGCTTGACGGGAGAGCTATTTATCGTCCAGGCTCGGCCCGAAACGGTGCAATCCCAACGCGCCAGCATGATGATGCACAGCTACCGCTTTTTGGATCCCCATCTGCCAGAACCCCTGGTCACCGGGCGCAGTGTGGGAGAGGCCATTGGTCAGGGCAAGGCGCGGGTGATCTTGGATGTCCGCAAGATGGATCAGTTTCAACCCGGCGAGGTGCTGATCACCGAAAAGACGGATCCCGACTGGGAGCCGATCATGAAAAAGGCCAGCGCCATCGTCACCGATCAGGGGGGCCGCACCTGCCACTCCGCCATCATCGCCCGCGAACTGGGGATCCCGGCCATTGTAGGCAGCGAAACCGCCACCCAAGTGTTGCACTCTGGTCAATCCATTACAGTCTCCTGTGCCGAAGGAGAGGAAGGCCGCATCTATCCCGGCCTGCTGCCCTTTGAGGACAACGGCATTTCTCTAGAACATCTGCCCCGGCCACAGACCCAGCTCATGATGAATGTGGGCAATCCCGAAAAAGCCTTGGGACTGGCAGCGTTGCCCTGTGATGGGGTGGGGCTGGCCCGGATGGAATTTATCATCGCCAACAGCATCAAAATTCATCCCTTGGCCCTGATCCATTTTGACCAGGTGGCCGCAGATGAGCCTGAGATCGTCGCCTTGACAGCTTTTTACAAAGACAAGTCAGAGTATTTCGTGGACAAGCTAGCTCAGGGGGTGGGCACCATTGCGGCGGCCTTCTATCCCAAGCCCGTGGTGGTGAGGATGTCAGACTTTAAGAGCAACGAATACGCCAACCTGCTAGGGGGATCCCGGTTTGAACCCACCGAAGAAAACCCCATGATCGGCTGGCGCGGTGCCTCTCGCTATACGGATCCCCGCTACGAACAAGGCTTCGAGCTGGAGTGTCGGGCCATGAAGCGAGTACGGGATGATATGGGGCTGAACAATGTGATCTTGATGATCCCGTTTTGCCGAACCCCTGAAGAAGGCCGACGGGTGATCGAGAAGATGGCAGCGTTTGGCCTCAGCCAAGGGGACAACGGCCTACAAATCTATGTCATGTGCGAACTGCCCAGCAATGTGATCTTGGCGGATCAGTTTTGCCAGGTGTTTGATGGCTTCTCGATTGGATCCAATGACCTGACTCAGCTCACCCTAGGGCTTGATCGAGATTCTGCGCTGGTGTCACGACTGTTTGACGAACGGCATGAGGCGGTCAAGCGAATGGTAGCGATGGCCATTCAGACGGTCAAACAGCACGGACGCAAAATTGGCATCTGTGGACAGGCCCCCAGCGACTACCCCGAATTCGCTCAATTCCTGGTGGAACAAGGGATCCATTCCATCAGCCTCAACCCCGATTCGTTGATCAAGACCCTGTTGCAGGTGGCGGAGGTGGAGGCCAACCTTCCCCCTCGCCCATAAGTCTGGGATCCAGGACAAAGTTTCGTAAAGATCAAATAAAAGCAGGAAAAGGGTATTTGCAAACCTCAAAACCGTAGCTTAGAATACAGAAAGAACAGAAAACGTTCATCTCTCTTGTGCTTTCCAATCAACAACAGCTCAGGATTTTGCCATTGGCCAGCCTGAGCTCATCAGTTGCCCGGATTGCAGTTGAAGAGAGACGGAAGTAGGGAGATCTCCCGAAGGAACGCGCCTCATCCATTACTATCCGTGGAGATACGGGAGGCGAACCATGACACTTACTTATCGCGGCGTTGACTACGTCCCTTCTTTTGCAGCCATTACCGAAGCCTCTCCTGGCAAAGTCGGTGGCAAATATCGCGGTCTAGACTGGCGTTTTCGTCATCTAACCAAGGCCCCCATCATGCAAGCCAATCTCGATATGGTTTATCGGGGGGTGGCGGTTCATCCAGCTCCTCAGCCGGTGGCTCCTCAAGGCGAGCAAGTCCCTCAACCTGCTTTTGCAGCAGTGGGCTTGGCTACGGATCCAGTTCAACCGGTCAGTAATTTGGCTCGAACCTTGTTGATGGGCCATCAGCGCACCCTCAAGATCCGGCAGCAGTCCATGTTGTTCCGGGTGGCAAGTGAAGTCGGCCTAACCGGCAATGTCGGCAACTACTGGAACAAGATCCAGGGCAAGGTGCATCCCACCTTCCGTGACACATTGGATCGCAGCCATGCCACCATGAGCTAGGTCTGAGCAGTCCAACAAAACCTGACGATTTCAAATGATCAATTCTCGAATAACTCGAATAATTAATAACTAGGGTTATGGGGTGTAAGCGAAAGCTAATGCCCCATTTTTCTGGGTGTTTTTGGATTGGATCAATCGCTAGTGCTGGGCGACGTAAACCTACTACCTATAAATAAACAGGGAGCTTAATCCCCTTATTTAAGTTATTTAAGCTGCCTAATGGTGGATTGATATTCACCCAGGATTACTAAAAAGCGTGATGCCAAATCTGACTTGCATATTTTCTAAACAGTGTGGAGTTGGGCGAGGCAGGGATCCATGGATTTGCCAATCTCATTTTTCAGACTTGTTTTTTCAGGGGTGGGAAAAGCTCATGAGGAAGACTTATCAGAGGGGATCAGGCGAGTCTGGAAGGGAAGAAGATAGGCTGCCACAGCGCCACCGGCAAAACCTAAGAGATTGCGCGCGATGGGTAACCAATCGCTGGTACGGCTCAGCACTGGCCCCATACCAAAAGCAACAAAAAGGATGAACCATAGGGGGGAGAAGATCAAAGCCCACTGCCAATTAAAAAACTCGTCAGGCGAGCGGGGTTTGCCGGCAATGCCAAATACGAAACCACCCACAACCGAGGTGATCAAGGTCAAGAGCCATTGTTCGTGGGGCAACCCAGGCACCACCCGACAGCCCCCTTGATAAAAGCACTGCTCCAGGGTCTCAACCGTCTGGAAGATCGCCTGCCCGGATCCCTCATCCCGGACAAAGAACTGGTTGCCAAAGCGAGATTGCAGCTCTACCCAAAAAGTCCGGGGCAAGACTGTTCGCACGCTATCCCCGACATTAAACGCCAGCAAATTCCCCCCACGGGGATCCGCCACCATCAGGACGCTTTTATCATCCAGCCCCCAATAGCTTTTCACCTGTCGGCCAGGGGTTTTGTCAAACTGGGTCAGCACCCGCAGCTTCCAGCCCGTAGCAGTCTCCAGATCGATCAACTTTTGGCTCAGGATCCCTTCCTGTGCCGTGGTCAGCTCATCCGCCAGATCCAGCACCATGACAGGCGGCTGGGGCAGATCCATCTCTACCACCGGCAGTGCCATCTGGGCATGGGCAGTCAATCCTGTTGCTAACCAGAGGGTCAATCCAAATCCAATCATCATCAACCAGCGGCGAGGCTGGAACCAAAGAAATTGGGCTTGCGTGATGATGATGTCGTTCATTATGAGAAGGATTGTTAAGAAACGTATTCCAGTTATCATACGCCTTCTGCTCGGAAAATGTCGCCCCTTTGGTGCTCGTGAAGATCTACAGTAGGAGGCAGTTTTGGGAATGAACCTGTGCAACTGCAAGCGATAGCTGCCATGTTGGGCTGCGATTGGGTCGGGGATCCCGAGCTGGAGATCACCGGAGTGGCAGCGTTAGCGGCAGCGGGATCCCAGGACTTGAGCTTTGTGGCAGAGGCCCGCTATCTGCCCTTGCTGGAACAAACTCACGCTGGAGCTGTGATCGTGGATCCCCGCTGGTCACTGCCAGAGCTGCCGCCCGGATTGGGGATCCTCCATACCCCTCACCCCCGGTTGGTGTTTGCCAAAGCCATTGAGCTGTTCTATCAGCCTTTTTCCCCCGTCGTGGGCGTTCACCCCACCGCCGTGATTGGCCCTGAGGTGAAGCTAGGCCGGGATGTTGCCATCGGATCCTATGTGGTGATCGAGGGGGATGTGGAGATTGGCGACCGCACCCAGATCCATGCCCAGGTGGTGATCTATCCCGGCGTTCGGATTGGGGCGGACTGTCGGCTGTTGGCCCATTGTGTGATAGGAGAGGGCACCCAGATCGGTCAGGATTGCATCATCCACAGCGGTGCCGTGATTGGGGATGAGGGCTTTGGCCATGTGGGGCAGGCGGATGGATCCTGGTATCGGATGCCGCAGTCGGGACGGGTGGTGTTGGAGGATGGGGTGGATATTGGCAGCAATACCACCATCGATCGACCGGCGGTGGGGGAAACCCGAGTTGGACAGGGCAGCAAGGTCGATAATCTGGTGCAAATCGGCCACGGGGTGACGATTGGATCCCATACTCTCTTGGTCTCACAGGTGGGGGTGGCCGGCGGAGCCAGCTTGGGATCCCGTGTGATTTTGGGGGGGCAGGTGGGGGT
>JAAUUM010000174.1 GCA_012031565.1 Synechococcaceae cyanobacterium SM2_3_2 | reverse complement strand
GAGGAGGTCCCCCTGGTTTGGGAGGGGGAGTCAAGGGTTCCAGAAGACGCCACTCTGGATCAGTTAAGTCACTGGGGTATGACTGCATGGATCATTGAAGGTCTCATCTCTCTCAGGCTACTACTTCTCGTCCATCCTCTAGGATCCCAAGTATCGATTCGGTAGCAATTGCCCTTGTCTCTGGTTGAACACTCTTAACCTGACCCTGATGTAGCACTGCCACGTTGGTTGCACTTGATGCGGTGGTTTCAGTAGGCGATCTGCTGCCCTGCAGGGATCCCCAGCAAAAATCGAGACCCCTTAAACCTTCGACTAGCAGTATTGCGACGATAAACGCTTATCCTGGTGGCCAAGCCATACTCCTCCCACCCAAGATATGAAGATGCAAGTGGTAGACGGTCTGACCTCCATCGACACCATTATTGATCACGAGCCGATAGCCCCCCTCATCCAGCCCTGCCTGAGCAGCCACGTGCCGAGCCGTCAATAGCATCTTTCCCAACAAGCTTTGATCCGCCTCTGTGGCCATCTTCAGCTGTGGGATCGGTTTTTTGGGAATGACCAAGATATGAACAGGAGCCTGAGGCTGAATATCCTCAAAGGCCAGCACCTCATCATCTTCATAGACGATCTGGGCCGGGATCTCTTTGCGAATAATCTTGCCAAAGATCGTGTCAGTCATGGGGAGATCAGGGGATAAAGGAGGGAGTTAGGGATACTCAAAACGAGGAATGATCGCAACCTTAGCTTAAGAGGCAGAGGCTTGTAGCAAGGGATCCAATTGGCCCCGCCGTTCCAAGGCATGGATGTCATCACAGCCCCCGACGTGCTGATCATTGATAAAGATCTGCGGCAAGCTCCGGCCCCCATGCGCCCGTTCCGCCATTTGCTGTCGGGCAGCATTATCCCCATCGATGGCGTACTCAATAAATTCAACCCCTTTACGTTGCAAAAGCTGTTTGGCCCGGATGCAAAAAGGGCAAGTTTGCCAAGTATAGATCTCAACCTTAGCGGTCATAGCCAGGATCCCTCAAGAATACAACGTTTTCTACGTTCATTATGCCAGCACCTTGCTCTACTACGAGTCGGGATCCCATCTGTCTAGCGATTAGATCGTCACAGGAGATTCCACGTAAATGGTGGGATCCTCAATAGAGAAATAGATACCATAGGTGTTTAACTTGGTCGAAATCCTATCATTGGCCAGTTCCAACAACCTCTTACGGAGTTGAATCGAATTTTGCGAGGATCCCAAAATGAAAAAAGTCACCCTAGCTCGTGAGGTATGGCCATTCTTATGATCCATTAAGGAGATATTAGTGCTGCCCGGATCGATGCCAAAGAGGGTATTAGTGCCATCTGTAATCACTTGTCGAACCAAGGCTCCATCCTGCTCAGTCAGAGGACGACTAAAATCTAAATAGAGCATCACCATTACTTTTTTGGCCAAGGTGACATTTTCAATCACCCGGCTGATCAAATCTGAGTTGGGCACAATCAGCAGTGTATTCTTGGCGGCAGTGCGAATTTTAGTGGAACGGAGGCCAATTGACTCCACCCGCCCCAACTGATCTGGGTTGGAATTGGGCAGGCGAATATAATCCCCAGGATTGAAGGGCCGATCGAGATAAAGGACGATAGTGCTCAAGAGTTGCTCCAAAATCTTTTGGGCCGCAAACGCCACCGCTAGCCCTCCAATCCCCAAGCTAGCCAACAGACCCACCAAGTTAAACTGTTGACTCTGGGCAAAGATTAATAAAGCCACAAACGCAATAACAACATCGATAATGGTGTTGATCACCAGCACCAGATCATCCATATTAAGGCCAAGTTTTTGAAATAACTCAATACCATAGACGCTGATAAACTGTCGAAACAAGCGTGAGGTCAACCAAGCCACACTACAGATCACTGCCAAATCTGTTAAGGGCTTGATTAGCCCGAAAAATGCTTGGTAGGGCTGGATCCAAACCAAAGAGAGCGATAACAGAATTAGCGTTCCGGCAATTCGAAATAGATCCTGTAGTGGCTCCACCAGCGAGATATAAAGCTCAGCCACCCGATGCGGCGAAAATCTGCGAATGATGCGATTGACAATGCGAGGGGTATAACGACCAATCAAGAGTGACAGAAACACAAAAAAAGCAAAGGTTGCTAAACGGGGAATTTCAGCTTGCCATTCCTCCAGTGGCAATGATTCCCAGACTGCGATGATAAGGTTGCGAACAAAATTCATGGGATCCTAATCAATAGCGAAAAAGTAATATTGTCTAGCGCGTAATTAGTTACTTAAATGGTGATAGGGGAATCCACATAAATGGTCGGATCCTCTATATCAAAAGAGATGCCATATCTCTTCAGTTGTTTAGAGATCTTCTCATTGGCAATATCCAAAAGTTGCCGTCGCAGATCCATCGACACATCTCCAGATCCCAAAATAAAGAAGGTGCATTGGGCTTGAGTGCGATAATTCGGATCCCCCAGGGATCCATGTTCTCGAAAACTCACATCTGTGCTGCGGGTATCGATCCCAAAAATATCTTTGGTGCTGGCCACAATTACCTGTTGGATCAAGGCCCGATCCTCGCTACTCAAATCCCGATAAAAAGTGAGGTACAAAATCGACATCACTTTCTTGGCCCCTGTAAAGTTCTCAATACTCATTTGATTAAGATTGCCATTCGGCACCACCATCAGCGTTCCCTTGCCAGAGGTGCGGATCCGAGTGGAGCGTAACCCAATCGATTCTACCCGGCCAAAAGTACCATCCGGCAGGCCGATGTAGTCATCCACCACAAAAGGCCGATCCACATACAAGACGATGCCCCCCAGCAGTTGCTCCAGGGTTTTTTGGGCGGCAAAGGCAATGGCCAATCCCCCAATTCCCAAGCTGGCAAATAGGCCCACCACATTGATCTGGTGAGTTTGAGCAAACAGAATGATGGACAGAACAATAATTAAAAAATTGGCGATAAACTTGCCGACGATGAACAACTCGCTGTTGGTTTTACGCCCGCCCCGAAAGACGGCATCCAACAGATAAACATCGAAAAACTGTTTAAACAGGCGTGAGGCCAGCCATGCTCCCGTCAAGGTCAGCAACAAACTGACGATAGTTTCCGTCACTTGCAGCCGAGGCCACCCCAAGAGCAAAACTGCCAGATCCATCATGGCCAGGGCAACAACAGCCCCAACCCAGTTGCGATAGGGATCCAGAATCAAGCTGAAAGACGCGGTATCCCCCGAGAGCCATCCCACCACAGGGCGTATCAGGCTGGGCAGGATTCGACCCATCCCAAATCCTAGGATCCCGGCCAACAGGATCCCGGTAATATCTAGCCCCAAGGGCACCCTCTCTATCCATTGACTCATCAGAAGACTCATCTAACTCCAACAGCAATCATCACCAGATCCCCTCTATGCGGCTCTTGATGATGGCTCGATCCTACCCCAAGACCTTCCCGCAGCGGCGACAGGAGCCATCCTGATCGGGATCCCGTGCTGTCCAATAGTGGTAATCGTGGCATCATCAACTTCAAACGTAAACTTTGTTTTCCTCCTCTGTTGCTGTATGTGAAAAATAAGCCTCAATTTGACTGGGGAGTAAAAAACCTCTCCTATAGTATTAAGGGAGTGGGCTTTAACCTACTGCAATCCAGTGATTGCAATCCAGTGATCTTGTATTGTGAAAACCTCTCAAGTGGGCAACAGCTTATCTATTGTCCTTTCATATCTTGTTGCTAAATCTTTTGTCTCTTCATTTCTACTCAATCATCGTTTTCAGAGTTCGTTTTTAGATCTTGAAGTATCCTTACCCAAAGCCATCAGACTAATCATCTTAATCTAAGCATCCTTAATGGATATCTCAACATAGATATCTCACTATACATATCTGAAAATATATTTTAGAACATTATTTGAAGACAATTGAGATTAAAGGAATAGAATAATAGAATTGAATTAAAGAAGAAAAACCTCAACAGAAGCAGACTATAACTTTGCGGATGTAGATTACCAGAACCGGAGAAGTTATCATGGTTGGAATGACACCACGTATGCGGATGGCAAGCAACCCTGCAGCAGCAATCTGTCAGTCGGTCACCCCGCCCCGTATCAAAACTTTGATTGTGGGGGTCGATGGCTCTGGTCTGGCAGAGCAAATGACACAAACCTTGATGAAACTGCCCCATTTTGCCACCACGAATCTTCTGCTTGTGCATGTGGTGCGACCCCAAATCACCAGTTCAGTGGCGCAAACCCAATGGCAAGCGGGGCAAGATCTGCTCAACCAATCTCGCGATTCTTTCCCCACCAATGACCCGATTCAAACTCGGCTGGTGGAAGGGGATCCCAAACGTGTGTTGTTTCAATTGGCCAAGACTGAGCCAGATCCGATGCTGGTCATGGGCACAAGTCAGCACAATCGGTTCGCTGCCATTTTTGAGAATTCCATCAGCCAGTACATCTTCCAGATGGCCCAGTGCCCGATGCTGATGATCCGCGATGGACTCTACCTCAAGCGGATTCAGCGCATCATGGTGGCCCTCAATTCCTCAGTGGCTTCGCAAGAATCTCTACAAATGGCTATCCAGATGGCCCAAGGGATCCCAGGGGCAGAGGTGCAACTGGCCCGCGTCCAACTGGATACCGTCGGCACTACCCAGGATCCCGTGATCGAACATGCCATTGGTCAGCTCAATCGTCACCATCTCAGCTATCAAGTGCTGCGCTCGGTGGGGGATGCAGGCCCCGAGATTGCCCGCCTCTCTCAAGAGGCCAATGCCGATCTGTTGCTGCTGGGATCCCCGGATCGACGCCCCGCGTTTGCCCAAAACATTCCTGACTTTGACCGCCTATTTGGGCATTCCACCTCAGATTACCTGCGTCAACACAGTGCCTGTCCCGTCTTAATAGTTCGGTCGGCCTCTGACGCTGAATAAGCCCTTCTAAATCGGCGATCTTGAGAGGCATTGCTCGCGGATCCTGAGAGTTCATCAAGATCAGATGGCTACACTTTCCTGCCCTAGCCAAAACCCTCTGGTCGAACAAGCTGGAGGGCTTTTTGGGCTTGGCTGGGGGGCTCTCCCAAAATGGTCTGGAACTCTATAAAAGTACGGATTACCGACTAATCCACACCCAGTCACCCCATAACCCCAGACAAGTTCCACCGCAGGACAGGGCATACTCTTGCGATTGGAGCTAAGGTATTGATTGAGCTTTAGGGATGGGGCGGTATGGCAGAGCGGACTCCATATCAAATCTTGGGTTTAGCGGAGGATGCTTCCTTTGAAGACATCAAGGCCGCTAAGGAGCATTTGCTGACAACCTATGCCGCCGATGAAGAACAACAAGAAAAAGTTGAGCAAGCCTACGATCTGATCTTGATGCAGCTGCTGAAGATGCGTCGAGAAGGCAAGATCCCGGTGCCCGATCGGATTCGATTTGCAGAACGAGCCTCGCAATGGGAGCCGGACAAAATTTTGTATGCTCCAAGCGATCCTGTAGCCAAGGTGCCCCAGTGGCTATCGCAATGGGTGGACAGTCCCACAAAGCAAGAGGTCTTGCTAAGCGGGGGCATTTTTGGGGGATTAACCGCCTGGGTGTTTTTGATTCCAAGCCAAGGTGCCCCTACACTACCGCTAGCCTTGGGATTACTGGCCTCGATTTGGCTGATCTATCGTAAAGAGAAAAAGGCCATCCACGCAGTTTTGCTTTCTCTAGGATCCCTGACTGTGGGCTGGCTGATCGCATTGACGGTTGCCGATCTGTTGCCCACAGGGGGATCCGTGGCAGGCGGATGGCTGGTGGGGATCACCTTTGCTTTGATGTGGCTGGTGGTGCTATTTCTGCGCTGAGCCAGCCTTGGGATCCCCCTTTAGTCCAGCTATATTTGCTGGCTATCCTCAGTGTGATTAATGTCAAAAAATTATTCTCAAATAGGGTCGAAGCCAAGTGACTCTAGACTCATCTCGTCCGAAAGAGGAGATGGTGGTGAAGAGTCTCGCTGATCAGTCCCAGATGGATCAGGATTGGCTACAAGACCGGGCTTACCACCTATAGCTTCGTCACCTATAGCTCCAAAAGATCCCTCCTGATTAACCAGATTCTCCGCTGCTGCCACATCTCCTTCTGGACTGGCGTAAGCGTGTTCAGCGGCTTCAGCGGGGACGTACTCCAGAGCATAGGGATCCTGTAGCAGTTGCAGCAATTCGGTGGCCAAAACCGCAGAACTCTGAACCAGATAAGCCCGATACTCAGCCCCCATCTGAGTGAGATCAAATTGAGGATTGCTCAGCATTCCTTGCAAAGCCATGGCCGCCACCATCTCTTGCTTCGAGAGTCCCTGACTCGAAACCACGGGATCGTGGATGGAGAACTTTTGATGATGCTGAAAGGGAAAAGCGAATTCGTTGGCGATGGGCATAGTGGGGGTCTCCTAGCAGCTACGTTTAGTTTGGACACACTTGAGTTTAATCTTCTCAGTCCTGTAGAAACCTGGCCAAGATCTGTAGGCGATCCCAACCGGATCCTGCTGCCAGGATCTCCTGAGCCAACTGCACCCCTGCTGCCCAGCTATTGGTTTTGCCCCCCACCCACAGCGCCACCCCCGCATTCAGGGCCACCACATCTCGCTGAGCCAGGGATCCCTTGCCTTGCAACACGGCTGTTAGGATCCCGACATTCTCCGCCAACTCGCCTCCAGCCAGAGCCGACAGAGGGGCCGATGTCAGCCCCAACTCGCGGGGATCCAAGACCCCTGCTGAAACCTGACCCTCTTTGAGCATGGCCAAATCCGTGGGCTGGGCCAGACCGGCTTCATCCAGTCCCTCCCGACTGTGCAACACCACCGCCTGCTGGGATCCCAAGAGTTGCAGCGCCTCCGCCATCCGGGTCAACAGATGGGGAGCATAGACCCCAATCATCTGCCGCTGGGGGTATAGCGGGTTGACCAATGGCCCCAACAGGTTAAACACGGTTCGGATCTTGAGAGTACGGCGATAGGGCACCACCGCTTTCATGGCCGGATGCCAAGCCGGGGCAAACAAGAAGGTGATTCCCACCTCCAAAACCGCCGCCCGCACCCGCTCAGACTCCGCCCCCATCGGGATCCCCAGACCCTCCAAGACATCGGCAGAGCCCACCTTGCTGGAGGCGGAGCGATTGCCATGCTTCACCACCGGGATCCCTGCCGCACTGACCACAAAAGCCACCGCCGTCGAAATGTTAAATGTCCCAGCTCCATCTCCGCCCGTACCGCAGGTGTCCAACATCAGCGGCAGATCCACCGGGGATCCCAGTGAGGCCGCTTGCAAGACCCGTGCCATGCCCGCCAACTCCTGAGCCGATACCCCCTTGGCCTGGAGAGCTGCCAGCAGTGCCCCCGACATCACATCTGGCACTTCACCAGCCAGCCAGCCCCCCATCAGCCGCTCCGCTTCCCCCTCAGAGAGTGACTGCCCGTCCAAGATCTGTTGCAACAGAGATGGCCATAGATCAGGGGAAAACTCAAGCGCAGGGCTAGAAGAAGGCATAAAACCAGAACCTCAGTGCGTCATTTGGTTTGTCAGTATCGTAATCTGAATCCACTCTTTCCCCCTGACCGTCCTTAATACGATCGGAAATTGGGATGATCGGCTGGGATACGACTAGGATGTGTCATCAGTTAGATAAAGTAGAGGAGGTGAGACAAGAGGAGATAGCGAGATGACAACCCGACGATACGGGCTCCGTGACGACCAATGGGAGCGTATCAAAGACCTCCTGCCCGGACGAGAAGGC
>JAAUUM010000018.1 GCA_012031565.1 Synechococcaceae cyanobacterium SM2_3_2 | reverse complement strand
TGTGGAGTGGGGTGGCGGGCTGGGGCGTGGGGGTGGGGGCCAAGATCTGCGCTTGGGCCTGTCGAAAAGGCTCCGCCAAATCAGGATAGACCCGCTGAAACCGATCGAGCATATCCAGCAGGGTTTCTTGATCGGGGGCTGCTTGAAGTTGAGCCAAAGGTTCGCGCCAAAAGCTCCACTGGCGGGATTGGGTGGGGAAGCGGCGCTGCACGGTCTCCAAGATCATTTCAGCTCGCCCCCAATCTTGGTCTTGGATCGCACGGTCAAAACCCCGCCGATAGACCGCCTGAATTTGAGTCAGCGACTCAGGCTCCGACAACACCTCCGGCTCAGTCAGATTGCGCTCCAATTCTTGTCGATAGCGGGTCAAGGCGGGGCCCTCGTCGGGAAACTGAGCGATCAATTGATCCACCACCGCAATCGCTGCCGGCCAATCCCGAGCCTGGATGGCGGCAATCCGTTCTTGTTCCAGCTGATCCCGCAGGGCTACTTCCTCTTCGGGTTCCAGGATGGCAATCCCAGTGGATCGCTCATTCTGAGGAAGTTCGCTGCGCGATTGCAACCAGCGCATCCCCACAAAGCCCAAGGCCATCGGGATCCCGAGAGCCAGCAGCAGCGCCGACAAGACCACCGGGATCCGAGAGGGTGATGGAGGCTCTGAACTGGGCTCATCCGGGTCAGAGAGATCTCGATAGTATGGGGGGCGAGGTTCTGGTGGCGCAAACGATCGGTGGAACGGCACACTATCCGGCTGAGTATCCATTGCTCCTACAGGGCAGCCGAAATGGGCAGTACCACCGTCTCCTGCTCAGAAAGTCCCTGTCCTGCCGCCCCATGATCATCCACCACCAAGGCCGGGATCCCAGTTTGGGGAGCCGCTAAGCCTGCCGCCAAGGAGAGCCGATGACTGAGGGCTTCCATACTACTGGGTCGCTGAGCGGGATCGGGGTCAAGACAGGCACCTAAAACCGCCACCACAGCAGCAGGCAGGGAGGAGGCCAGAAAAAAGGACTCGGGAGATCTCTCTAGGGGGGGGACACGCCCTGTCATGACATGGGCCAACAAGGCTGCCAAAGAATAGATATCACTGCGTTCATCCGCCACCAAGCCGCGCCGGACTTCGGGGGCTAGATAGGGCAACAGGGGATCCAATTGCGGATCATGGCTAGAGAGGGGGGGATCGAGCGCCACAGCAGCGGCCCAATCCAACACTTGCACCAGCTCAGTGTCTTGTACCAGCAGCACCGACGACGGGCTGAGGCAGCGATGTCGCAGCCCCGCCACCGCCACCGGGGGATCCCCTAGATGTCCCCGCAGACGATGGGCGGCATGGAGGGCGGCTGTCAGTTGGTGCCCCAGCCGTACTGCGGGTTTGAGGCCATAGCGGATCCCTTGGGCCAGTTGGGTTGGCAGCGTGATCAGCTCCCCCGCCGGAGCCGCCATCACCCAATAGGGGCGTCCCTGGGGATCCCAGCCCCAGTCCAGCCGCCGAGCCACATGGGGATGATCCCCCAACAGGTTGGCCAAGCGAGATTCCAGCTCCAGAGTTTTACGCAGCGGGCTACCCTCAGGGATGGCCCACCCCATCTGGCGCACCAAGACCCGCTCATGCTCTGGGGTGAAGGCTTCATAGAGGGTGCCTAGAGGACTCGAATCCAACCGGCGCTGAAGGTGATAGCGACCCGCCCACAGGGGAGAGTCTGACCAGGGATCCCGATGGGGGGGCTGTGGGGACATAGGGAGAACGCGGAATCTTTCTGGCTCAAGTTTAAGCCACATTGGTCTTAGCGGGTCTGAGCGCCAGTTAGCTAAGCCGTTACGCCCCCAGACCACAAGCCTGCTTCAACCAGCTCAACTCGGATCCCTCCAGCGTGGGGGCCATCATCTCATAGACAGCGTGGTGATAAAGCTCTAACCATTGGTGCTGAAACGGGGTGAGGCTGGGCTTGTGGATCAGCCGCAGATCAAAGGGGATCCAGGTCAAGGACTCAAACCGCAGCCAGCCCTCCACCGCCGGAGCCACCTCCGCCAAGTTTTCCAGACGGATGCCTCCCCAGCCCGGTTGGTAAAACCCCGGTTCGACGCTGTTGATCATGCCCACCTCCAGGGAAGTAGAGGCGTTTTTGCGGATGCCGTTTGGCCCCTCATGCACATTCAAAAAGGCTCCGACACCGTGGCCTGTGCCGTGGCCGTAGTCCAACCCGGCCCGCCACATGCTGGCCCGCGTGATGCCATCCAGCTGGGATCCCCAGGTTCCGGCAGGAAAGATCTGACTGATGCAGTCGATATGGGCCTTGAGGACAGCGGTATAGCGATGGGTCTGCTCAGGGGTGGGTTGGGCTGGCCCCACCAAGACCGTACGGGTGTCATCGGTGGTGCCCCCCCAATACTGGGATCCCGAATCCAACAAAAACAGATCCCCGGCTTGCAACACCCGCTGCGGATCGGGGGTGCCGTAGTGGACGATGGAGCCGTTGGATCCGGTGGCGGCGATGGTATTGAAGCTGAGACCGCGCCAGTGGGGTTCGGCTTGGTAAAACTGCTGGATTTGATCCGCCACATCCGCTTCGGTGATCGGGATCCCTGCTTCCGTTTGCTGCTGGATCCAGGCCAAGGTGCGGATCTTGGCCCGACTGGCCTGACGATTGGATAGCCGCATCAGTACCAATTCGGTGGGATTTTTGCAAGCCTTGAGCTGCTCAATGGGATGAGCTAGATCGCGAGAGCGGCTGTTTGCCAAGGCAGACAATAGTGCCATCGTTCCCTGGGTGGTGTGCTTGGGATCGATGCCCACCAACGCCCCTACGGTTTCTCCCCCTACGGTTTCTACTGGACTCGCCTCAGCCCAGCCCTGCAAAATGGCTGCATAAGCCTCGTAGGGCCGGATCTCGACCCCAGCAGCCTTCAGGCTTTGGACTGCTTCAGCCGTCAGTCGGATGCCGTCCGTACAAAGCACCACCTCTGTGGTTGAAACCAGGCCATAGGCCCGAAAGACGGGATTGTAGGGGATATCGGATCCCCGCAGATTGAATAACCAGGCCACCTGATCCAGCTTGGTGACGGGCAGGATGCCGATGCGTTTTGCCTGCATCCGTTGCCGCACTTGAGCGACCTTATCGGCAATGCTGGCCCCGGCAATCTCTACGGGCACTGGATAGACCGGATTGGCGGTCAAGACCAAGGACTCGGATCCCTCCAGCTCTGAGCGCAGCTGATCCACCGGGTTGAGATCCCTGGCGACACACTCATGCCCCGCTGCCGTGCAGGTTTCAGCCAACTGCCGATAGGTGGCCACCGACACCGTAAATGGATCCACCCCAATCCGGGATCCCGAGGGCAGTTGTTCCACCAAGTCAGTCAAGCTGGGCTGCTGGGGCCGGCCGCCCTGATCAGCTCAAAATCCGCCCGATCGGTCTGCTGATCCGCCTGCTCGTCATAACGGGGATCCACCAAGAGCCAAGCCTTGTCCAGGGTGATCAGCACATCTCCAGCCGATCCCGTAAATCCGGTCAGCCAGTCGCGACGTTTGCGGGCGGTGGGCAGATACTCGTTTAGATGCTCATCCCCCGATAGCAGCACCCACGCATCCAGACGATGATCACGCAAGATCTGTCGGAACCGCTCCAGTTTTTGCCGGGTCAAGGCCCATTGAGCTGCTAGGGGGCTGGAACTGGGGGCAGACGATTGGGCCGGTGGGGAGGAGAGAAGCATGGGAATAGCGATGGCTGTTGGAATGAAGTCTATCTATTTTGGCAGGGATCCCAGCCTTTGACGGTATCAAAATCATCGCTTGAGAGGGCTCAACAAACTTTTGGGGCTGATCCTTTTGGCTTTTTATCGAAGTGAAGACGTTGGGATGACAGCTGAATCGACAAACAGGTCATGATAGGGAAGTGCATGGATAGTGACTGGGTTCAATCAAGTTCACCTGATGAGCGACATCCCACCCGACCGCAGCCTTAGCTCCCACCTAGAGCCCCTAACCCTGGTCAGAACCTTGAGCAGTGGTCAATTGCTGATGCTGGATCCCCACAAGCGCAATGCCCTGATCATCTGTAAAACCTTTCACGCGGAGTTTGCTGGCCCTGGGGCTGCGGTGGGGGGGCCACTGGATATTGAATCCGCCACCATTATTCCGGTGGGAGATGTGACTTTGCTTCACCCTGCCAGCCACCAAGAGCGCCAAAGAGCCTACGCCAAACGAAAACACTGGATGCGTTGGTTGCAACAAACCACCGAAAATCCCATCCCAGCCCAGCGAGCCAGAGGATTGCTCACCAGTCTGGAGGAGTTTTTCTCCCCCAATGATGTCAGCCGTCTACCCAACGATGTTTTGGCTCGTTTGGTGGGGGTATTGCCCCAGACCATTGAGGCCGCCCGCTTACCCGGAGAAGACCCTGGGCCAGATATCCCCCGAAGTCGGATCCCCACTCAACCTGTGACAGCTCCTGGAGGTCGGCTTGCTTGAGGATCCCAAACCGACCATCGGGCAGGTATCCTAAGGGGCAGACTAGAAGAACGGTCTCCAGCATCTCCCCAGTCATTATCTCCCTAGTCATTTTGAGAGCCCTAAAAGTGCTCTAGCCTTAAAGATGGCTTAGACTGTGCTTCCCCCGTTTTCACCTCCAAACTTGCACCGACGTCAATTTCTCCTGTCAAGACTAAGGATCCCAAGCTATGGACGGCATCGAGTGTTTCCATTGCGGCCACGTCAATTCTGACGATGCCATCTACTGCGAAAACTGTGGGGTGGAGTTGAGCAGGCCAGGTCTCGATCCAGAAACGGATCTCGCTTTTTTCCCCGTAGTGGCTCAAAATCCTGAGACTGATGAGCCTGAGACTGATGTGCCTGAGACTGATGTGCCTGAGACTGATGTGCCAAATGCGGATCACTCTGCCCCAAAACCGCTGCTGGCCCCTAAAAGTGTTGAATTTGAGGTTGCCCAGAGAGCAGTTGAGCAAAAGCAAGGGGATCAACAGGCCCTGCCCTACAATCCGACTTTACCCTGGCAGATGGATAAAGCTGATCAACTAGCCGGAGTGAATACTAATTTGGAACTGGAAGCCGAACCTGCCGCTCCAATCCCAGCAAAGTATCCCGCCGATTCAGGATCCCTGGAGCCAGAAATAGAGGGATCCGAAGATCCTGGCCTGATCTATAGCCCTGGCACCCTGCTGGATGAGCCGGAACCTGAGCCGATCCCTTCAGTTCCGTTACCGCCGATGGCCCTCCTGATCGCAGAGGCGGGTGAGCGATTTGAATTGCCAGATCTACCCGTGCTGTATATGGGCAAGCCCAACGACCAGATCCCGGTGCAGGTTGATTTATCGAGGGTGGCTGAGTCTGAGATTATCTCTCGGGTTCATGCGGTCATCCATCGTTTTAAGCATGAGGATCAACAGGATCAAGCTGAGAGTTTCTTTTTAGAAGATGCGGGCAGCCTCAATGGCACCTTCTTGAATGGGGAACCCTTGCAACCGGGCACTCGCCACCGCAAGCCCCTCAATCCTGGCGATGTGGTTACCTTTGGCCGCAAGCGCCAGATCACATTCCGGTTTGAGGTGGAAACCAGAGCAGCCAAGGTTTAGGCTGTGTCATCAGTGCGCGGCATTTAGCGGCATTTAGCGGCATTTAATAGAGACCTTTTTGGCCAACCTCAAGCAATACAATATCCAGTGATGCTTTATGACAAGCGGCCCGACCCGAGAAGCTCCTGGGATCCATCTATCTAATTCATCTATCTAATTACCCTAATTACCGCAGTCATCTGGCTGATCTGTTCACACAACCTAGGGCATGGCTAGGTTCATCCAAGGGATGGGATCCACTGCCACATTGTGAATAAAGAGACCCCAGTGCAGGTGAGGCCCAGTGGCGGTGCCCGTGGCTCCGATCCCCCCCACTACTTGCCCTGCTTGCACCCAGTCCCCCTCCTGCACATCGATGCGGCTGAGGTGCAACAGCATACTGGTCACCCCTTGACCATGATCGATACCGATGGTGTTGCCCTGAACCTGATACCCCTCCGACTCGTAGCCCACCAATCCCACCCGTCCTGCGGCTGGAGCATAGACCGGGGATCCCACGGCTCCGGCGTAGTCCAGCCCGCGGTGGTAGTAGTCTTCGGCAAACACCCCGTCATAGTAGCGGCGGACGCCAAAAGGGGTGGTGGTTGGGCCCGAGGCTGGCCGGACAAAGTAGCCCTGCCAATACTTATCGGGGTTGATCTGCTCTCGAAAGGCATTTACCTCTGTCCACTCGATCTCGCTAGCCCAGACGGTGCTGCCCGGTGGCAGGGTGATCCGCTGGGTAACGAAGTTACGGGGTTGCAAGGACAAAGTAAATGGCCCCGGATCTTGCCCAAAGCCCTCAATGGTCAGACTACGGGATCCCGGTTGATCAAGGGGAGTGGAGGGGAGCAAAGCCCGCCAGCGACCGGATCCCATCTCTGAAAAGGGATATCGTTGGGGATCCCCGCTCGGGTTGCTCAAAACCACATTTGGATCCGAGAGAGGAGGATCTGTTGAGGTGACCTCCACCACAAAGGTATAGCCCAACGGGGCCTCAGATGGGCTGATTCGCACCTGTGGAGCGGCACTCGCCATCTCTAGCCCCACAGCCAGACCAATTCCCAACCCTGCCCCAAAAAACTGACTGATTCTCATCGCCATCACACACACTTGCTGGTCTAGGCTAGGGTAACTCGCCTTAGCCCCAATCTCAGGATCCTAGTCCTTGACAGACGGTTACGATTGGGACATTGATTTTGGGATCCCGTCAATGTGGGCAAAGATACGAGGGGGCGCATTGGTGACTTTAGGCTTCATGCTCTCGCCATTGTCCTGGTGGAATGATCTAATTTTCAATCTGCCCATCGCCTATGGATTTGGCTGGCTATTTGGCCTGTTCTCACCAGGTTGGGTGCTGCCCATGACGGTGGTTGGCTATTGGATCTCTAACCTGCTTGGGATCCTGATGATGCAGTGGGGAACCACTGATGTGCTGAAAAAGGATGTGCTGAAAAGGGATGTGCTGAAAAAGCCCTCTTCTCCATCCCCAGATCATGCTCCAGAGGATCCCCCCCGCGACTGGCAGCGGGAGATCTGGATCGGGGTTGCCTCCTCTACCGCCTACACCCTCCTGATCGTAGGCTTGGTGCAATTTCACATCGTGGATGTGGCCAGTATCTTTCCGATGTTGGGATAAGGATCCATCTCTAGCTTTAGGACTCTAGCTTTAGGACAGATGCCCAATAGAACCATGACTGAACCGATCACGCTTCTATTGGGTGGGGCCGATCCCTCCCCAGCGGCACAGGTGGCTGAGCAAGGATTTCGTCATTTTCTCTCGCAATACTCAGGTCAGGCCATGCTGGACTATCCCGGCCCCACGTGGGATGGCTATGGGATCCATCGCTGGCTCTGGGGCCAAGGGATCCCGGTTTCAACTCCTCTCTCCCTGATCAGTTTTAGTGCTGGAGTAGCAGGAGCAGCCCTCTTAGCGACCCTGAGACCCGATTCAATCACTTCGATCATCGCAGTGGATGGCTGGTGTGTGCCGTTGAAAGTCTCAAACTGCAAAGTCTCAAACTGCACTGTCTATCGCCTCAGTCACGACTGGCTGACTCATGCCAATGGCCTGCTGTTTGGCGGAGATTACTTTTTTTATGCGGATCCCCATGTCTCGCATTTGGATCTATGGCGGGATCCCGCTGGAGTGGAAGGGTGGGAGGTAGGCCAGCTTGGATCAGATCAGGAGCCAGTTCGTACCCATGCTGCCACCTTTCTGCTGGCGGCTGGGTTTCCTGATCACAAAACATCCCCCAGCCCATTGGACTGAGGGATGTGAATACTAATTCAGTTAATTCAGTCTTGCTAACTCAATGACAAGATCAGATTAAGAGGCAACGGCAGCAGCAGAGCGACGCTTACGACTGCGGGCCGGGGAAGTGGCATCAGGATTGGCCACCTCTTCTTCAACCTTTTTAGTCGCTTTCACTCTTTTTTCGGTCTCAGGATGTTGCAGCATCACCGCCACATTGGGCTTACCTTGCAACTGCTCCCGAGCATAGCGGCGAATAATCTTCTCTAACTCTGCCCGAATGCCAGTCCAGTCAATATCCACTTCACCTTTTTCCAGACTACGGGCAAAGGTGGGCCAGATATCCCGCAAGGTTTGTCCCAGGGATCCCTTGATGTTGCGCTCCAAAGAATCAATGCGGCCCACGATGCCCACCCCTTGAATCTGAGGGTCATAGAGTAGAGCACCTGAGGCATCAACGCTGACGGCCACTAAAATCATGCCCTCACTGGCCACCTGTTGGCGCTCTTCCATGACGCGGTTGAGCACCACCCCTTGGCGAGAGTTATCCATCATCTGGATCCCGGAGGGGACTTTTTCGTCAGACACCCGAATGGTGTCAGCGGTGACTTCCACCACATTGCCGTTGTCAATAATGACAATGTTCTCTTCAGGGATCCCGAGGCTCATGGCGGTTTTGGCATGCTCCACCAGCATCCGATACTCGCCGTGGGTGGGCACAAAGAATTTGGGCTTGGTCAAGGAAATCATCAGCCGCTGCTCATCTTGACAGCCGTGGCCTGAGACGTGCAGTCCCTTGCCTTTCCCATAGACCACATTCGCTCCTTTTCGCATCAGCTCGTCCACCACCGACGTCACCGCTAAAGTATTGCCTGGGATGGGATTAGCGGACATGATCACCGTGTCGCCTTTCTTGATCTTCACCTGTGGGTGGGCATCGCGGGCAATCCGGGTCATGGCAGCCAACGGCTCTCCCTGGGATCCCGTGCAGAGAATGATCACCTTGTCATCCGGCATCTGATTGATGACATGCATGGGTTGCAGCGTCTCATCTTTACAGCGGATATAGCCCAACTGGCGGGCATGAGCCACCACATTCAGCATAGAGCGACCCAGTAGAGTCACCACCCGTCCCTGTTGCTCAGCAATCTGCAAGATGATATTGATCCGATGGACTGAGGAGGCAAAGGTGGTGATCAAAGCCCGTCCAGTCGCACCTGCAATCGCCTTCGTCAGCCCTGGGATCACAGAACTTTCGGAAGGTGTATGTCCCGGCACCTCGGCATTGGTGGAATCGCTAATCAGGCACAACACGCCTTTTTCACCATGCTCCGCCAATCGTTGCAAGTCAAAATACTCACCATCAACAGGGGTATAGTCAATTTTGAAGTCACCTGTTTGGATGATCACCCCAGCCGGTGTGTGCAAGGCAATGGTAAAACTATCGGCAAACGAGTGGGTATTGCGGATAAATTCCGCAAAGAAATTTTTACCCAAGGGCACGATTTGACGGGGTTCAACGGTTTGCAGTTGAGTGCGGTTGAGCATCCCCGCCTCTTTGAGCTTTTCCTTCAAGAGAGCTAAGGCCAATTTGGGGCCATAAATGATGGGAATATCAAAGTCCCGCAGGTGATAGGCAATGCCACCGATGTGGTCTTCATGACCATGAGTGACAATCATGCCGCGAATCTTGTCACGATTCTGCTTCAGGTAGGTGACATCTGGCAGCACGATATTGACACCGTGCATATCTGCGGAGGGGAAACCCAGCCCCGCATCCAGCAGAATGATGTCATCTTCATAGCGGAAGACCCAGGTATTCTTACCAATTTCCTGCTCTCCCCCCAAGGGGATTAATTGCACAGGAGAGACGGAATTCAATCTGGGTGCAGATATCACGCTCTTAGAGCTTGGCATAGACAATAGAACCTCAACGTAGGGTAAACAACAATGAAAGCTTGTAATCCAATCTGGAGCCGATACAACCTTGAAATGCCACGAAGAAGGGCTTAGAGATTGTTTTTGTAGGACATAATTTAAGAGGCCAGATAAAATTCAATAAAACGTACTTCGATATCGTCATCTATCTCTATAGAAATAGGCTTAGCTGTGAAATTCAGTATTTTGGCCCAATCTCGTCATTCCCCTCAGAACGATTGTTTTGCGGTGTAATTGAGGCCAATTTCATCAAATCTTGCTGGTCTTCTTTTGTTGGACTTTTGATAGCCTGACTTTGATGGTTAGATATTTGATGGTTTGATAAGGGAGATGGTTAGATAGGGGAAGGTTTGATAGGAGGCAATGCTAGAACGCCCATTAACCCACTGAAGCTGATTCTCTCTCCTGATGAACTGCTGGGGCCAGTAAACTTAGCTGGAGCATCACATCCTGAACCACGCGCACCTGCTCAGATGACATTGAAATCAGGGGAGTACGAACGGATCCCACAGACCAACCCTGGAGCGCGAGGGCTGCTTTGACGGGCACGGGGTTGGTTTCAATGAATAATGCTTTGAACAGAGGGAAGAGTTCCAAATGGATCTTACAGGCCAAGCCAGTGTCACCTTGGCGATATGCTCTGATCATAGCCTGAATTTGGGATCCCACCAGATGGCTGGCCACACTGACGACCCCTCGTGCTCCTAAGGCTAGCATGGGCAGCGTCAGGGAGTCATCTCCGGCATAGATGGCAAAGTCCGAAGGGGCTTGCTGACGAATGGCGGATACCGCATCCATGCTGCCGCTGGCTTCTTTGATCGCTACGACCGTGGGCAGTTGCGCCAATTGCACCACAGTTTCAGGTTGGAGATTGGCTCCGGTGCGGCCTGGAATGTTGTAAAGCAGGATGGGCAAATCGCTAGCGGCGGCAATATCTGAAAAATGCTTGTAGAGTCCCGCCTGGGAGGGTTTGTTGTAGTAGGGCACCACCTGCAGGGATCCATCTAGCCCCAGTCCAGCAGCTTTGCGAGTTGCTTCAATGGCCTCACGAGTGCAATTGGATCCCGTGCCCGCGATCACGGTGGCCTTGCCGGCTACTGCATCCCGCACCACCTGAAACAACTCATATTCTTCCTGCCAAGTCAATGTAGGAGATTCACCTGTAGTGCCACAAATCACCAACCCATCCGATCCATTTTCGGCAAGGTGAGCTGCTAACCGCGCCGCTTCACCATAGTCCACCCCCCCGGCGTCATTGAACGGGGTGATCATCGCGGTCAAGACCGATCCTAAGTTCACAGAACTCACTATCACCTCTGATCAACACACACCATCGTTGTCCTTATCTGCTCTGCATAGTCAGTAGCTACACAAGCTTTGGACTCAAAGTTATGGACTCACGAAATCAAAGGGGGAAAGATAGCAAGCAATACTTCCCCCAGCAGATAACGAACTAAGCTGATGAATTCAGTTGAATCTAGTTAGAACAAGCCCAAGGTCACCCATTTGTCCAAAGGCAGGGTAGCGCCAATGCCGAGGTAGATGGTCACCACAGTCCCGAATAAGAATACGGTGGTGGCCACAGGGCGACGCAACGGGTTCTGGAACTTGTTGACATTCTCGATGAAAGGCACTATCAACAGCAAAGCTGGGATCGAGGACATCAGGGCAATGCCCAGCAATTTGTTGGGGGCAATCCGCAACAGGTGAAAGGCGGGGTAGAGATACCACTCAGGCAAGATCTCTAACGGTGTTGCAAACGGATCCGCAGGTTCTCCTACACCAGAGGGGTCGAGGATGGCAAAGGCCACCACCATAGCGATGGTGCCCAAGATCACAACGGGGAACATGAACAGCAGATCATTGGGCCATGCAGGTTCGCCATAGGTCATATGACCCATGTTTTTGCTGAGTTTAGCAACGACTTTGGGGTTGTCGAGGTCAACTTTGCGGGTGATCGCCTCGCGGGCGATGGCTTCTTTGGAGAGGGTCATGCAAAACTCCTTATCTTGCCAGTCTTAAAGGTTGTATCAGTTTATGGGAGAGGACTTAGAGAGGGCCAGAGATACCTTGACGACGGATCATCAAGAAATGCATCAACATGAAGACGGCGATCAACCAGGGCAACACAAAGGTGTGCAGGCTGTAGAAGCGGGTCAACGTGGCTTGGCCAACGCTCTCACCACCGCGAATCAGCTCTACCAACAGATCACCGACAACGGGAATAGCACTGGGTACACCAGAAACGATTTTGACTGCCCAGTAGCCCACCTGATCCCAGGGCAGCGAGTAGCCAGTCACCCCAAAAGAGACCGTCAACACTGCTAAGACAACCCCAGTCACCCAGGTCAGCTCGCGGGGCTTTTTGAAGCCGCCAGTCAGGTAGACCCGGAAGGTATGGAGAATCATCACCAGCACCATCATGGAGGCACTCCAGCGATGGATGGAACGAATCAGCCAGCCAAAGTTGACCTGGGTCATCAGATAGCTAACTGAGTCAAAAGCCTCTGCCACCGTAGGCTTGTAATAAAAGGTCATGGCAAAGCCGGTGGCAAACTGAATCAGAAAGCACACCAGCGTAATGCCGCCCAAGCAATAAAAGATGTTGACGTGAGGGGGAATGAACTTACCTGTGGCGTCGTCAACGAAGGGGGTCACCTCAAGTCGTTCGTCTAGCCAGTCGTAAACTCTGCTCATAAGGCCGCAATCTCAATCTGGAAGTAGATAAATTCTTCAAGCAATGTAACACGGATCCCTCAATCCGCTCAGGTTTAGCAGTTGGTTCTGGAGAGGAGCGTTACAAAACGAAAAGGAGCTGCTGCATTGGCTAGGCCCAACTCTATTGATCGGCTTACATCCCAGGTTAGAGCAACCGTT
This sequence comes from Synechococcaceae cyanobacterium SM2_3_2, assembly GCA_012031565.1. GTDB lineage: Bacteria > Cyanobacteriota > Cyanobacteriia > Thermostichales > Thermostichaceae > JAAUUM01. The sequence continues at coordinate 19,941 of JAAUUM010000018.1, read as the reverse complement.
GAGAATGATCCGACGGGGTAGGGGCAGGGATCCATCAGACTAAGCAGACGAACGGGAGCAATTGGGATCTCTGGATTGGTTTACTCTGGGCCGATAAAGCTAATGATATAGCCAGGAGGAGGTTGAATCAAACGGAGGTTGAATCAAACATTGAAGCGGAATAACATCACATCCCCCTCTTGCACCACATAGTCCTTGCCCTCACTGCGGACTTGGCCTTTTTCTTTCGCTGCACCCAGGGATCCCGCTGCCACTAGCGCATCATAGGCCACTGTTTCCGCCCGAATGAACCCCCGCTCAAAGTCAGAGTGAATTACCCCAGCTGCTTGGGGAGCAGTGGCTCCAATTGGGATCGTCCAGGCACGGGTCTCTTTTTCGCCGGAGGTGAAGTAGGTGCGTAGCCCCAACAGTTGATAGGTCTCCCGAATCAGAGCTTTGAGTCCGCCCTCTTTCACCCCCAGCGAGTCTAGGTAGTCCTGCCGTTCCTCCTCGGGTAATTCCAGCAACTCGGCCTCCACCTGGGCCGACACCACCACCACTCCAGCCGCTTCATTACTGGCCAACTGCCGCACCTGTTCCACCCAGGCATTGCCCGTGGCCAGCTCAGTTTCACCAACATTGGCGGCATAGATGATTTTTTTGCGGGTGAGCAGCTCTAGGGGGGCAATCAAGAGGGCTTGCTCGGCATCCAGCTCTACCAAACGGGCGGGCTTGCCTTGATCCAATTCGGCTTGTAGGGATTCTAAGACCTCCATTTCTTGGCGAGCCATTTTGTCGGTTTTGGCTTGCTTACGCACCCGCTCTAGCCGCCGCTCGATCTGAGCTAGATCCGCCAATATCAACTCCAGTGAAATGATGTTGATATCCCGCAAGGGATCCACGGATCCGGCCACATGGACGATATTCTCGTCATCAAAACAGCGCACCACATGGACAATGGCGTCCACTTGCCGAATATGGGAAAGAAACTTATTGCCCAACCCTTCGCCTTGGCTGGCTCCGGCCACCAATCCAGCAATATCCACAAACTCAATCTGACTGGGCACCACCTGGAGGGAGCTGCTGATCTGGGCCAACTGCTGGAGCCGCTGATCCGGCACCGTGACCCGGCCTACATTGGGCTCGATGGTGCAAAAGGGAAAGTTGGCTGCTTCTGCCTTGGCATTTTCTGACAGCGCATTGAAGAGGGTGGACTTACCCACATTGGGGAGTCCGACAATTCCAGCTTTGAGCATGGGGAAAGGTGTCGATACTGAGGATCCTTAACGAGATTAGCACTTGCTCAGGATCCCTCATTGCCAGCAACTGTTGCACACTCAGGTCGAGTCTGACTTACCCAGCGGGCTAAACTTGGCGTTATTGGTGGGTGGTTTTGGAGAGATGGCAATGACTGGATTAAGCGTCGGATCAAGAGTCGGACAAAGTAGGGCACAAGGGTTTGTTGGGCGAGTAACGGGATCCCTGTTGGTGGGGATGGCAGGAATCCTGGCCATCTCTGGGTCTTCCCTTGCTCAAGACAGTCGTGCTCTCAGTATCCGCGCTGATAGCCAGGAGGCCAATGCCAATACGGGGGTGGTGACAGCAGTCGGCAATGTCACCGTCAGTTATCCGGCTGAACAGGTGACCGCTCGCTCTCAACGGCTGACCTATTACACCCGTGAGCAGCGTATCGTCTTGGAGGGTGGGGTCAGCATTAGCCAAGAGCAAAATCAACTCCAAGCTGAGACCGTCACCTACTTGGTGGAGCAAGGCACGATCAGCGCCGAACCCGCAGCAGGGCAGCAGGTGGAGACGATCTATGTCTTTCCCGACACTTCAGTAGTCCCAGAATAAAAATAGCGAGATCTGGCAAAACGATCACAAAAAAAGCTGATCAGAAATACGTTCTCTCGTGATCTTGATGTCTAGATCTTGATATTTTCCGACTCTTGAGGAGGTCGGGCGCTCGCAACCTGGGCATTACAGGATAGAGCCATCTCACTCAGATTAGAAGTGAGGATCGTTTTAGCGATTTCGCAAATAAGTCACAATACCGTCAGCAATGGACTGAGCTAGGCGGTCTTGATACTCAGAGGTGGCCAGCAATCGGCCTTCTTCGGGATTGGTGAGATAGCCCAGCTCTAACAGCACTGAGGGCATTCCCACTGGGGTCTCCCGCACCACAAAGAATCGGGCTCGACGCACCTCCCGGTCGGGGGCACCGGATCCCGCCACGATAGACTGGTGGAGCGTAGTGGCCAGACTTTCGCTATCGGGCTTGAGGTAATAGGTTTCGATCCCCCGTACCCCTGATCGATCCAGGGCATTGGTGTGGATGCTAACGAAGATGGTGGCGTTGGATTGCACCGCCTGATCAACCCTGGGCTGGAGCAAAACCTCTCTGTCATCGGTACGGGTCATGATCACCCCATAACCCGCTGCTTCTAGCCGTTGGGTAACTCCACGGGCAATCTCCATGTTGACCAGCTTTTCTTGGATCCCCCCCACCCCAATAGCACCGGGATCCCGGCCTCCATGCCCTGGATCGATGGCGACCACCACTTGCCCTGGAACGGGCTGAGCTGGGGGGGGGGACGATGACAAGCTCGGTAGAGAGAGGGCAGGAGAGGCCAGTGGGGATCCATCCAATGATTGCAGCTGAAGGGTGATGCGCCGGGATCCCTGGCCGGGATTTGGCTCCACCACATTAAAGTCTTCGGCAGGCTGCACCAAGATGGTGACGGTCTCAGGGGTTTCTTGCACAAAGCGAATCCGGTCAACCGGGCCATTGGCGGGCAAGCCCGGATCTGGCAGACTGTTGGGCAATCGAGCAGGCCGCACAGTGATCCGATAAGCTCCGCTGTCAGGATCCCAGCCACTGCGATAGAACAAGAATCCATCACCGCTAATGGTGAGCTGATCCCCCAGTAGTTGTACCGCCTGAATGGTGGCAAGGGGGCCACTGTAGTTAGAGGGGGCATCGGGAATCAGGCTGGCTTGGCTGGATCCACCGGCTGGCCCAATTTTTAGACCCCCCAATTGAGCATCATAGCGGGCTTCCCAATCCCCCACGGTGGAGTCCACATCCAGCACTACTCGGGCCACTGTCGGCTCAAATTGGCCCGCCCGCAGGGTGCTTACCCCCCATTGGTTGACCGTCAGAGATCGTTGGGTCAGGGCAGAGCTGAGGGTGGTGTTGAGCAGATCCACCACGATCCGGTCGGGGTCAGGCACCCGCCGCACCGTCGCATTGGCTGGCCCCGTGGTGCGTACCAAAAATCCATCAGAGGTTGTAGAAAGAGCTTGGACTTGCACCTGACCACCTGTAAACGGAGGGGTGAGGGGGGCAGGAGGGGATAGTTGGGCTGGCGGTAATGAGGCCAACGGCGGAGCCGGTCGAGATGACGTTGCCGGAGGAGGGGTTGTCAGGGGTGCTAATTGGGGCGTCGATAAGGGGGGAAGGGGGAGCAACGAGGCCGGAAACGAGGCCGAACTGGATCCCCCGCCAGAGGAAGGCAGGGCATTAGGGGATCCCACTGGCAAAAACTGCACGGCCCACCGTTGGGGATTGGCGGTTTCCAGTTGCAGCTGATTCAGAGCGATGGACTGCCCGGGAGCGAGTGCCAACACAAAGCGAGTGGTGGTATCGGTCATTTGCCCCGTCCGCACCGACTGGACTCGGCCAGGGTAGGAGGTGGTCTGCGGCTCCAGTCCTAGGCGAGTGTTGGGGAAGTCCAGCACCACCCGATCTGGATTTTGTAGAACAAACAGGGAAGGACGGGTCGCTCCTTGGGTAGAGATCTCTAAGCGACCGGAGGAAGGATCAAATTGCCAGGTTTGGATGCGGGCCAACTGAGCCACGGTGGATTGGGCTTGAGCAGGTTCCACCTCTAACCCCACCAGGCTGGCCAGGGATCCCAGACAAAGAGCCCCCAACAGGATCCCCGTCCCTTGCCACCCCCATCCCAGAAAAGACAGTGCCGCAGGGGTAGAGCGATGAGGAGAATGAGGCATAGGTGGCAAAAGCTGGGGGGGCAAAAGCTGGCTAGCAAATGGAGTCGGGGGGATGGAGTCGGGCATTGGATCCCTCAGCACGTCTGCTGCACTCAACTATACTGCCAGGATCCTGAGAAGGTGCCCTGAGCATGAGCGCAAGTTTTGTAGCAGCTTTTAATGTCTCATTGAGCGTCTCATTGAAATCATGGCTAAAGAGATCACAAATAAGTTCTAATAAGTACTAGCATCTCTCCATCCCACCTTCTGCCCCGCTCTGCAAAGCCACCACCTAGGCGATTACCCTATTGCGCCCTGCCCACTTAGCCTCATAGAGCTTTGCATCCGCAGCTTCGATCAGTTGCATCCTGTTCATGGATGGTTGCCACTGAGCCAGACCGATAGAACTCGTCACCAGGATCCGATGGGTCGTAAAGACAAAAGGATAATCTTCGATGGTCTGGCGAAGGTTTTCGGCCAGAGCCAGTCCTCCATCTCTTTTGGTTTGTGGTAAGACCATACTGAACTCCTCACCTCCGTAACGAGCGACGATATCCTCAGCCCGGATCCGACGCTTAATCAACTCGGCCAGCTCCCACAGAACGTAGTCCCCAGCCAAGTGGCCGTAGCAATCATTAACAGTTTTGAAATGATCGATATCCAGCATTAATAACGTCAGAGGAGTTCCATAACGGCTGGCCCGAGCAATCTCCCGCTCCAACGCTTCCATGAAATAGCTTTTGTTGTAGATCCCGGTTGGCCCATCTATCATGGCCATGCGAAATAGGGTCTCGTGATATTGCAGTTCAATATCTTGGCCCCCCAAAAATTTGAGAATAGAGGCACCAATTTTGATGTGATCCCCTTGTTGCAACGGAGCGATTTCAAACCGCTGCCCGTTGATGGTGCTTCCATTGCGGGATCCCAAGTCACAGATCAGATAATCCTCTCCATGTTGCTCAATGCGGCAATGGTAGCGAGAGACGGTGGGATCCCTGAGCACAATCGTATTCTGGGCACTACGCCCTACTGACAGCGGCAAATCTGCCAGCAAAAACCGTCGACCGATCAGAGCCGGATCCAGCGCATAAAGAATCAACAGGCAGTCTTGCCCTAGAGGTCTAACCGGCTGATGACCACCCGGCAATTGAGTAGTGTCTTCGGATCCAAACAAATAAACTGAGTTAAGACTCGGAGACATAACAGACTTGGGGATTGTCTCGGACATACTTTATCACCAAGTGTAATTCTTTTGGCGGCTAGAAAGCAATCATGCGATTTATCTCTCGTTTTTTAGCGGTATTCTCAATGTAAATACTAGGTCAACGGGTAGCTATCTGTCTGAGCCAGTCTTCTTCAAGACGTGTTGTATAGTCGGCATTGACAATCGGCACCGCATCGGCGATGAGATCCCGCAAGGGCAATCCATAGCTTGCTTCCACGTCGGCAAAGTCTGTTTGTAAGTCTTCTGACAGGGCATTGATATCGATCAGCGGGGGATCCCCCCAGACCTCAGGCTTGAGTTTCTCCAGCTGTCCCTCTGGGCTGGCCAACAGATTCGCCACCACCATGGCCCCCGCCGGATTGGCCGCATTGACGGGGATGGCGGTGAAAGAAGGGTCATTGAGCATGGCCCCCGGAATGGCATAGACCACAGTGCTGGCGGGAAACTGCCCCTCTTGAATCCGCACCGCTGCATCTCCCACAAAAAAGGGCATCAGCCAGATTTCGCCATTGGCAAATAGATCGGCAATGCGGGCTTGGCTAGGAGGATAGGTGGATCCCTGTTGCCAGAGGTGGGGTTTGAGGGCAGCTAGGTACTCGAACACTTGGGGTGAGTTTTGTTCCCAGAGGGCTTCGTCAAACTCGGATCCCACATACTGCTCAAAGCCGCCTGTCACCCCATACAGAAGGCTGAGCAAAAGCGATTGCCATTGAAATCGGGAGGGGCGACATAGCCAAAACGACCGGGATTTGCCTCGGCCCAGACCAACAATTCATCAAAGGATTGGGGCGGCTGGCTGATGCGGGCTGCATCGTAGGCCATAGCAAAATAGCTGCCGGTGTAGGGGGCTGAGTAGCCCTCAGTGGGCAGGCCAAAATCAGTGCCCACTCTGGGATCCTCTAGGCGATAAAACTCCGAACTGGGCAGCACATCCACAAACGGCCCGTAGAGCAGATTCCCTTGCTTGAGGGTGCGGAAGTTGACCCCATTGATCCAGATCAGGTCAATATCTCCCCCGCTGGTCAATCCGGCCTGGACTTCCCCCACCACTTTGTTCACGGCCTCAACGGTATCCCCCAAGGGCACCCGGTTGAGGGAGATATCGAATTCGGCCTTGAGCCGATCCGCCACCCAACCATCCACATAGCCGTTGATGATATCGCTGCCACTCCACATGGCCCAGTTCACCCGTGTGCCCCGCGCCTGCGCCACCACATCCTCCCAGGCGAGGGATCCTGGATCCAAGGACTGTGCCCCCACCTGCCGGGACTCCGTGTCCCACCAATAGAGAACTGGAGGCCAAAGCAGTTATTAACTGAAGAGCCTGACGCCGCCGCAGCGAACCCATCAAATTGAGATCCATCATGAACATTCCTTGGAGCTGTTTGGATTGAGGTGTCGATCAAGAATCAACGATCAAGAATCAACGATCAAGAACCAAGATGAGTGATCCTAGTCAAGAGGCCATCTGGGAGAACTTCGGGATCCCAGCCGATATCACTTCAGAGCCAGGGCAGGGGATGCACCAGAGAGCCTCTGGAGGTAACACCACCCAAACCCGTTCCAACTCTCGGATCGGTTGCGTGGGGGGCAACCAAGCTTGGATTAAAAACGGAGGGGCATCAGGGATCCCGGCCATTTGCAGGCTGAGTCGCTGCTGAATGCCACTGAAGTGACGAGCCACCACCCGCGCCTCTAGCGCATTGATACGGGGGGGAACGCGGTCGAACACCTCTACCCGCTCAGGGCGAATGGTCACCTGGGTTGCTCCATAGACGGAACTCTGAAGAGTGAGGCGCGGGCCACTCTCAAGAGCCACAATGGATCCCGTTGCCAGTCCCGGCCAAAAGTTGATGCCCCCGAAGAAGCGGGCCACAGCGACAGAGCGGGGGGTTTGATAAAACTCTGCCGGGGATCCCACTTGAGCCAGGGATCCGGCAAACATGAGGCCGATGCGATGGGCGATCAAACTGGCTTCCGCTTGGTCGTGAGTCACCCATAGCGTTGTCAGCCTTATCTGGGCCTGAAGCTCCAAAATCAAAGCCTGCATCTGATCCCGCAGATTGGCATCCAGCGCGCTGAGGGGTTCATCCAGCAGCAATAACTGTGGCTGCATAACCAAAGACCGAGCCAGAGCCACCCGCTGGGCCTGTCCTCCCGACAATTCGGAGGGTCGTCGCGGCCCAAACTGGCCCAGATGGACGCGCTCCAGCATGGCTTGGGCTTGAGCCTCGCGGTCGGGCCGATTGATCCCCTTCATCTTGAGGGCAAAGGCGACATTCTCCCCGACAGTGAGATGGGGAAACAGCAACCCCCGCTGCAACATCATGGCGATGCCGCGTCGCTGGGGCGGGATCCCGTTCAGTCGTCGTCCCCCCAGCTCAATCGAGCCACCATCAGGAGCCAGGATCCCGGCAATCATCTGCAAGGTGGTGGATTTGCCACACCCGGATGGCCCCAACAAAGCCACGATTTCCCCCGACTCCATCCGCAGATTGAGATGGGAGACCGCCGGGATCCCTTTGAACTGCTTGGATAATGCGGTCAGTATCAGCTCACTCATGCAGGATCCAACAGAATAAAGTCACTATCAAGTCAAGACAGGCTTCCCCTCAACAGGTTTACATATCTAGACATCTACATATGTTGATGGATGACGGTCTAGGCCAGCTGAGATTCAGCAATGATGGGAATCTGAAAGAGATTCAAGTTAGGCAGCACCCGGGCTGAGGTAGCCCCCGTCACTAAGACGTCTGGGATCCCAGATTGGATTCGGCTGCTGTAGCCTAAGAGAACTCAATGAAATCTCAATGAAATTAGGAAATGGAGCCCATGCTAGCTTCCTGGCTGGAAAACCTCTACGGCATCTGGTTCCTACCAGAGCAAACGTTTGTCCGATTGCGGGCACAGCCAGTTTTGGGGCAGGCCGCTCTGACGGTGGCTCTGATCAGTGCTGTGGATGGAGCGCGGCAGACCAGTGGAAATCCGGCGGCGGTGCTGGCCCTGATTGTGGCGGGCTGGGTGGCCTGGATCAGTTTAACGGGGGTATTGTGGGCGGTCGGGTTTTGCTTGGGGCGTTCCCTCAGCCTGCCAGTTGTACTCACGGTGATGGGGTTCGCAGGCTTGCCCTGGCTCTTGGTGGCTCCAGCATTGGCCCTGGGATCCCCGTGGGGATCCCTGCTGGCGGTGGCGGTGGTGGTCTGGTGGCTGAGCTGGCAGCTGTGGGGCATGGCGGTGGCTTTTGAACTGCCCTGGTGGCGACTGGCGGGGCTGATCCCGTTGGCATTTGTGGGAGCTATCGTGGCCTTAAACTGGGTCTTTAGTGGGGGGGCAACCCTTTTGGCACTGGTTTGACATTGGCTGATGGCGGTAGCGGCGCTCAAAATGTAAGTATTAAGATTCTATTCTTGGTATGAAAACAAACTTAATCGATTTTTAGGTAGGCTCACTGGTGCTAGATATGGCAAACATGTCCACAATAAGAAAGTAATCTTCGCTGGAGCGTAGGAATCATGGCTGTCGAAAAAGTGAACTCTTCTTCAAGTTTGGCTGAAGTGATTGACCGGATCTTGGACAAAGGGATCGTTGTGGATGCCTGGGTGCGGGTCTCCTTGGTTGGTATCGAACTGTTGGCCATTGAAGCCCGTGTGGTGGTGGCCTCTGTGGAAACCTACCTCAAGTATGCTGAAGCTGTAGGCTTGACCGCCACAGCTGCTGCTCCTGCCGCCTAGTTGCTGAGTTGATTTTGATACTCTGCTTGCATCTCGCACTTAGCGACAGCAGTGCATCAGAGAACGGCTTCAGAATTATGAGACTTTAGAGCCATTGATTTTTGTCAAATAAATTCTGATGAATTTTGATGGAATCAGGAGTTTCATGTCCGCTTTTGCGGTGGCTTGTAACACTTATTTTCTCTACGAAGATTTTTTTACAGGCCACTGCCTATGTCAATTCTCTGGAAATGGATTTCCGAGATTTAATCAATATCTCACTAGCTTTGATTGTTGATATTTAAATGTTGGAGTTGATCGGGGTGCTTGATCAATCTGAAGTTTCTCGATGCCAAAGTCAGCTCCGCTACGGGCTTAGTGGTTCTTCTTGCGGATCCTTGGTAGACCATCTTTTTTTCCCTCATGAACGGCTCATTTATGGCTCACTCATGAAGGGCTGAGGAAGGGATCCTGATTTCTTCCCTGAACTATGAGAGAAACTATGAGAGAAACTATGAGAGAGCTTGTGGGTGCGGTAGCGTAGCCAACTGTTGGGGATAATAAAACCCTAGATATGAACCTGTTCAAGAGAATTTGCGGAGGAAAACAGCCTTATGAGCCTGAGAGAGCAGTGGACAACCGAGCGGCAACAACGCACCCAGCGCACTGCGGGCCTGTTGGAATCTTCCCGCCGAAGCCGACAAGACAAGCAACAAGCTCTGCGGCAACAGTGGCAGCAGGAACGGCAAGCCCGCCAACAACATTGGGCTGATCGGGCTGCTGGGATCCGAGCGTTTCAGGCGCAGCGGCAACAGGTGCAGCAACAGATTCGTGAAGCCCAAGCCGCTAGCAAAGCCCAAGCGGATCAATCTCGCCGTCAGACTTACCTTGAGTTTGCCGAAGGGGTACGCCAGTCTTTGGCCCAAACAGGACAGTCCCGTCTAGAGATGGGCGCTCAACTCCATCATTCGCTACAAGCCTTTGCGGATCGGATGGCGGCTGAGGGTGTGCTGCAAGTGGAGACCCTGCGGCAAGAGCGCCTACAGATGGGCGATGCGTTGCGGAAAGGTCTCTCCCAATTTGGCCTCCAGCTCAACAGTGATATGGCCGAGCTTTTGGGGGAGTTGGCCACCAATCGGCAGACTATGGCAGCTCAACAGCAGTCCACTTTGCAAGCCTTTCATCAGACTCTGCAAACTGAAGTTGCAGGGCAGATGCAGGATCTATCCAGTCAACGTCAGGCCGCTGCCCAAGAGATGCGGAACAATCTGGTAGCTTTCACGGATGACTTGCGGGTGACGGTTTGGGGCGTTGCAGGGATCCCTGGGCAAGCCCTTAAACCTGCTGATGAAGCATCAACCCCGGCGGCATCCAGCCCCACTACCTCTAACAATGGAAATGGATCCAGTCAGGGCCGGGATCCTCATCTCAGCACAGATCTAGTCGCAGAGCCTGAGCAAGAAAGCCCAGCAGAAGAGGTTGAAGCGCTGGTTGATGAGGTGATCGCTGAGCAGACAGTGATCAATGAAACAGCGATCACTGAAGATGTGGAAAGTGAATCGTTTCAGCCTGAAGCTGCTGATCTATCAGACATCTCGAATCTGCCCGAAGAGGAGTCTTCTGCCGAGGCATGGGTTGAGGATACCTTGACGGAGCCAGAGACAGCGGAGCCAGAGAGTAGAGAGCCAGAGAGTAGAGAGCCAGAGACAAGAGAGCCAGAGACAACTGGGTCAGAGTCGCTGACCGACGCAGATATTTTGACCTATGTCAACGCCTATACCGCCGATCTGCAAAAACAGGATCCCAGCTTGAGCCTCCTGCAGGTGATCGGTAACCGTGATTTAGTCCGAGATTTGCTCACCCAAGGGGCTAGTGATCTGGGCATGGATCCGGCGGATATTTTGACGATATTACGACGGATGGTGTCCTCCTCCACTGTGACCGCCTGAGCCAAAACCGCTGACAGAAGATATCGTTAAACAACACTAGGCCAATAAAGCTAGGCTATTTATCCAGACCGGGATCCCCTGAGGGGTTTTGGGGCTGGGAGTCTTTGAGGATCCGTTGATGACCACTGTTTTGCAAGCGCGCCCCCGTCAGTTTGTCAATACACCCCATACCGAACGGCTGGTGCGGCGGGCCTTGCGCTATCTGCAATCTGGCTTTCCGGTGCATTTGCGGGGGCCATCGGGCACAGGTAAAACCACCCTGGCCATGCATTTGGGTAGCTTGGTGGGCCGCCCTTTGATGCTGATGTTTGGGGATGACCAGTTTAATTCCACCGATCTGATTGGTGGACGCACGGGCTATACCCATCGGCGGGTGGTGGACAACTACATCCATTCGGTGGTAAAAACCGAAGACGATATGCAACAGCGATGGGTGGATGCCCGCCTCACACTGGCCTGTCGAGAGGGGTTTACCCTCATCTATGACGAGTTCAATCGCTCTCGACCTGAGGCCAACAACGCCCTGCTCAGCGCCCTCGAAGAAAAACTGTTGGTGATGCCACCCGACAGCAACCGCTCTGAGTATCTCCGGGTGCATCCCCAATTTCGAGCCATCTTCACCTCCAACCCCGACGAGTATCATGGGGTTCACAAGACCCAAGATGCTCTCTTGGATCGGATGATCACCATCGATATTGGGGAGCCCGATATCGAAACCGAGAAGGAGATTCTTACCGTTCGGGTAGGACTGTCTGCCTCTGATGCCCTCAAAATTGTCCATGTTGTCCGAGCGTATCGTCGCAAGATCAACATCACCAAGACCCCCAGCCTCCGTTCTTGCCTGATGATCGGGCGGATCGTTAAGGAGCATGAGCTAGAAGTGGGCAAAGGGGATGATGATTTTAGGATGCTGTGTAGTGATGTCTTGCTATCACGGGCAGGTACCGAAAAGCATGAGGATGCAGAAGCCCTATTGACGCACCTGTTGGATCAATTGCCCTGACGGATGCTTTCATCGATAACAGGCGTGTTTTGCGAAGGCTGTCTAGATCAATGGGCCGAAGTTGGTTACAGTTGGCCTATTGGTCTACTTGCCATTGAAAGTCTCCTGCGAGCTTATGCTTGAGCGGCCTCAGTTTCAACATCATTCATTTCAACATCATTCAAACTTTCCATCCTGTCTGCCCCATCCCGAGGGATCCCTGTGCCCGTAAGTTCCAAGCCCATGATCACATCGAGCGGTGCCTCTACTCTGGCGGATGTGCTGGAGCGGGTGCTGGACAAAGGCATTGTCATCGCTGGCGATATCACTGTCTCGGTGGGTAATGTAGAGTTGCTCAGCATTCGGATTCGGCTTTTGGTGGCCTCCGTTGACAAAGCCCGCGAGATTGGCATCAACTGGTGGGAATCGGATCCCTATCTCAGCAGTCGGGCCCAAGAATTGATGACCACCAATCAACAACTGTCTCAACGAATCGCTCAGCTAGAGCAGCAATTGCAGCAGCTCACCTCGGGATCCCAGCCGGAGTGACCCATCTTTTGCCCTCGGTTTGGTTCTACGATTCTTTGACAAAGCGAACAATCTCACGCACATGACTTAAAAATTGGCTATCGACGCTGAGTTGGGCGATGGACTGTTGAGCCTCTCGACTGAGCCGCTCATGGGCCACTTCATTCGTCGCCTCCAGTTGTTCTAGCAGGGCTTGAATCCTGCCCACATCTCGACGCAATTGAACTTGGGTTTGGGTCTGTTGATAAGCCCAACTGTCGGTTTTACTGGGATCCAACCTTTCTTGGAGAGCATCCACCTGCCCAGAAAGATGTTTCACTGTCTGCCCCAAACTGATGGCATCCTCACGGGGCACGAGAATCTGTCCCTGAATTTGGGCCAACCGTCTAGCAAGATACTCATACGCTCGCAGGGCGGGCCGTAAGCCAGTTAATAAAAGAGCTGCAATCGAGCTGATATTGGCAATGGGGGTCACTTCCAACGCTGCTAACAAATAAAAACCAAAGGCTGAGACCAAATGGAGTCCGATAGCTATCCGAAGTGACCAAGCCACCAACTTCTGAATATAGCTGAGGGAGTCAGGATCCACCCGGATCCCTTTTTGAATGGAGGTTTCGGCCTCATAACGGGCTTCGCGGGCTTGAAAGTAAATCGACCACGGCAGAGTCACGATCACGATCAACCACCAGAACATGGTGATGCCAATGGCCCAATCGGCCAAGTCTCCAATGGGAATGTCAAGCAAGCGCAACAGGCCGAAGAGGGCGCCGCCAAGAATGATGAAGCCGACCCCCAAGCCGGCTAAAGAGGACAAGGTGTTGGTGTAACGCATCTTTGGATCCCTGGCGTGAAAAAAGTATTCTCTTAGTTTTGTCGCTCGGGTGAACGGATGGGAGAGTCAAGTGCCAGTTTGTGGGCTGGCCAGTGGATAGGTGGGGCTGAGCATCAGGCTTTCTGGAATCGAGTTCCCCCGCTACCTGTAGCCCGGAGTGCATGGGTACCCTCACACAAAAAAGGATCCCTCTAGCAGAAGGATCCCTGGCAATCAACTCAAAAATAAAGTGGATATAGAGTTTTCTAGACCGCTGCCAAAACGGGCTGAGTGCGCTTGCTGATCACTTGGTCGATCAGGCCATAATCCCGAGCTTGTTCAGGGGTCATAAAGTTATCGCGATCGGTATCCCGCTCAATCCGCTCTAAGGCTTGGCCAGTGTGATCCACCAGAATCTGGTTGAGGGTGCGCTTGATAAACAAGATCTCATTGGCCTGGATCTCGATATCAGTGGCTGGGCCTTGGGCTCCCCCCAAAGGTTGGTGAATCATGATGCGAGAGTGGGGCAGTGAGATCCGCTTGCCAGGAGCCCCAGCCGCCAACAAGAAAGCTCCCATACTGGCCGCTAAGCCGATGCAAATCGTCGAGACTTGGGGCTGAATATGCTGCATGGTGTCATAGATGGCCATGCCCGCGTAGACCCCACCACCGGGGGAATTGATGTAGAGGTAGATATCTTTTTCGGGATCCTCAGACTCCAAATAGAGCATCTGCGCCACGATCAAGTTGGCGATGGTGTCATCCACCTGGGTGCCCAAAAAGATGATCCGCTCCCGCAGCAGCCGAGAGTAGATGTCAAACGCGCGTTCGCCTCTGGCGGATTGTTCAATGACGGTTGGTATCATGCAGACTCTAACCTGTGGCTTGTGTCTACATTCTAAGCTCTCCAGCCAATTGCGGGTACAGCCGAGTATGTAGGGGATCCCGTCAGAGCTGGATCGATCAGCCGCCCCATGATTGAGGGGGATCAATCTTCAGGATCCCCACCGGGCAAGGCCACGATCAGAGCTTCGATGACTCGGCTCACCCGACTCAGGCGCAGGCCAAAATCATTCAACACCGGGCTATCAGGAATGACGGCATGGCGAAAGCCCAATTTGGCCGCTTCTTTGAGCCGTTGTTCCAACTGAGAGACAGGCCGCACCTGTCCGCCCAGACCGACCTCTCCAATCAAGACGGTATCGGGATCCACCACTCGGTCGCGGAAACTGGCGGCAATGGCGATGGCCACCCCCAAGTCTGCGGCTGGCTCCGCCACATTCAGCCCCCCTGCCGAGGCGATGTAGGCGTCATATTTGGACAACGGGATCCCGACTCGTTTTTCTAACACCGCCAAGATTTGCAGAAAGCGGTTGGTCTCCATGCCAGTGGTGGTGCGGCGGGGGGAGCTGTAGCTGGTGGGGCTGACCAAAGCTTGGATCTCCACCACCAGGGGCCGGGATCCCTCGCAGGCCACAATCAGGGCGGTACCGGGCACCTGTTCTTTGCGACTGCTGATGAACAGCTCAGAGGGGTTTTCGATCTCCACCAGGCCGTGGCTGACCATATCAAACACCCCGATCTCTTGGGCGGCTCCAAAGCGGTTTTTGACGGAGCGCAGCAGCCGATGGCTCTGAAACCGATCTCCCTCAAAATAAAGGACGGTATCCACCAGATGTTCCAACACTTTCGGGCCAGCGATGGCCCCCTCTTTGGTGACGTGGCCGACGATCAGTAGGGCAATTGAGAGCTTTTTGGCCAGACGCATCAAGGCACTGGTACACTCTCGCACCTGCGCCACCGAGCCAGGAGCCGAGCTGAGATCGGCCCAGAAGATCGACTGAATACTATCGATCACCGCCACACGGGGGCCAAGGGATCCAATTTCAGTCAGGATCCCGGCCAGATCGGTTTCCGCCAATAGATAGAGCTGATCAGATGAGACCTGGAGCCGTTCCGCCCGCAGCTTGATCTGCTGAGCAGATTCTTCTCCAGACACATAGAGCAACGCTCCCGCTTGGGCTAGGTGATGGGCGGTTTGCAGCAGCAAGGTACTTTTGCCAATGCCGGGATCCCCGCCGATCAGCACCAGGGATCCCGGCACGATGCCACCCCCAAGACGCGGTCAAATTCCCCAAAGCCCGAACTGAAGCGAGGAGATTCATCTTGTTTGACCAAGGGCAGCGGAATCGAGGCGGTGGGGATGCCCGACCGTTTGGCCCGTGAACCGTTATTGACCAACTTGGCTTGAGCTGATTTGGTGGCAGCTTTGGATTCCACCACCAGGGGTACCTCCACCAAACTGCCCCAGGTCTCGCAACTGGTGCAGCGGCCCATATAGCGAACGAATTTCTCGCCACAGCTATTGCAGACCCACTCTGATTTGGCTTTAGCCATGCAGCTCACATCCCAACGAAAGGCCCCAGATCAGGATCCCACAGCCTGGAGATCCGGCTCATACTCACTCATGGGGGGACAGCTACAGACCAGATGACGGTCGCCATAGGCATTGTCGATGCGGCTGACAGCAGGCCAAAACTTGAAGTCCTTTGTCCACTCAGCCGGGTAGGCGGCGGCTTGGCGCGAGTAAGGCCGATCCCATTGATCCGCCGTGACCACAGCAGCGGTATGGGGAGCGTTTTTGAGCACATTATTGACGGGATCCCCCCCCAGCTCGATCTGGCGGATCTCGGCCCGGATGGCGATCATGGCATCACAGAAGCGGTCTAGCTCAGCTTTGGACTCACTCTCGGTGGGTTCTACCATCATGGTGCCCGCCACAGGCCAAGACATGGTGGGGGCATGAAAGCCATAGTCCATCAGCCGTTTGGCCACATCCTCCACCTCAATCCCCGCCGATTTTTTGACCGGGCGCAGATCCAGAATGCACTCATGGGCCACCAATCCATGGGATCCCTTGTATAAGACAGGGTAGAAGGGTTCCAGCCGTTGGGCGATGTAGTTGGCACTTAAGATCGCCACCTGACTGGCCTGGGTCAACCCCTGGGATCCCATCAGAGTGATGTAGGCCCAAGAGATGGGCAGGATCCCGGCACTGCCCCAAGGAGCCGCGGCCACAGCTCCGATCCGATGGCTAGAGGCAGAGATCTGGCTTCGGTGTCCCGGCAAAAAAGGCACCAAGTGAGCTGCCACTCCAATCGGGCCAACCCCGGGGCCACCGCCACCGTGGGGAATACAGAAGGTCTTATGCAGGTTGAGGTGGCAAACATCCACCCCATACTGGCCCGGTTTGCACAAGCCTACCTGAGCGTTGAGATTGGCTCCATCTAGGTAGACCTGCCCGCCTGCCGCATGGACGATCTGGCAAATCTCGCGGATCCCTTCTTCAAACACACCGTGGGTGGAAGGATAGGTGACCATCAACGCCGCCAACTGATCCCGGTGCTTCTCCGCCTTGGCCCGCAGATCGTTGAGATCGATGTTGCCGTCAGAGTCACAGGCCACCGCAACCACTTTCATCCCCGTCATCACCGCACTGGCGGGATTGGTGCCGTGGGCAGAGGTAGGGATGAGACAGACGGTGCGCTGGGTCTCTCCTCGGTGGTGGTGGTAGGCCCGGATCACCAACAATCCGGCATATTCCCCCTGGGATCCCGCATTGGGCTGGAGGGAGATACCCGCGAAGCCCGTGATCTCGGCCAAATACCGCTCCAGTTGCTCAAAGAGTTGTAGGTAGCCCTGGGCTTGGGATAGCGGCGCAAAAGGGTGGATCCTGGCAAATTCTGGCCAACTGACCGGGATCATCTCGGAGGTGGCATTCAGCTTCATGGTGCAGGATCCCAGGGGCATCATGGAATGAACCAGCCCTAGATCCCGACTTTGCAGCCGATGGATATAGCGCAGCAATTCAGTCTCGGAGTGATAGCTGTTGAACACCGGATGGGTCAGGTAGCGGCTGGTGCGCGCGAGGGCGGGATGAGCCTCGGCAAACTCAGGGATCCCTGCCTGGGCTAGATCCAGGGCCGAGAAGTCAGGCCGGATCCCGCCATTTAACAAGTAGAGCAGATCGTCGATATCGGCCAGCGTGGTGGTCTCGTTGAGGCTGATGCCCACCGTGCTGTCATCCAGAATCCGCAGGTTGATCTGCAATTGGTGGCAAAACGCCTGGATCTTGTCCAGATCGGCAACGGTGACCGCCAAGGTATCGAAATGGGAGGCGGGATCCACTGTTTGCCCCAACCGGACTAAGCCCCGTTTCAGTAGTGCGGTCAAGCGGTAGATCCGGTCTGCGATCGCTTTTAACCCCTGCGGGCCATGATAGACCGCATACATGGAGGCCATTACCGCCAGTAAAACTTGAGCGGTGCAGATGTTGCTGGTGGCTTTGTCACGGCGGATGTGTTGCTCGCGGGTTTGCAACGCCAAGCGCAAGGCAGGGTTGCCCTGAGCATCTTGGGAGAGTCCGACAATTCGGCCAGGGATCTGGCGAGTGTACTGATTACGGGTGGCGAAATAGGCAGCATGAGGCCCGCCAAATCCCAACGGGATCCCGAAGCGTTGGGTACTGCCCACGGCGATATCGGCCCCCCATTCCCCAGGTGGCTTGAGCAGGGTCAGACTGAGCAAATCGGCTGCCACAATGACGAGAGCCTTGACCTGGTGAGCTTGTTCCACCACCGTTTCATAATCTTCAATCGCTCCGGTGCTGGTGGGGTAGTGCAACAGGATGCCAAAAGTGCTGTCATCCAGCTGGCAAGAGCGGGGATCCCCAATCACCACTTGGATCCCTAACGGTTCCGCCCGTGTCTGTAACACCTCTAGGGTCTGGGGATGACACCCCTCAGCTACCCAAAACCGAGGGGTCTGATGACGGTTGGACTGATTGAAGCTGAGGATCATCGCTTCAGCAGCAGCGGTGGCCTCATCCAATAGCGAGGCATTGGCCAGATCGAGTCCCGTCAAATCACTGATCATGGTCTGGTAGTTGAATAGGGCCTCCAGACGGCCTTGGGCAATCTCCGCTTGGTAAGGGGTGTAGGGGGTATACCAGGCGGGATTTTCGAGGATATTGCGCTGAATGACAGTGGGAGTGAGGCAGTCGTGATAGCCCATGCCAATGAATGACCGCCAGACCTGATTGTGGGCGGCTATTTGTTTCAACTGTTGTAGAGCAGCTCCCTCTGAAACAGGATTGGGCAGCTGTAACTCCTCTGGGATCCGGATGCTGGCTGGGATCGCCCGTTCAATCAGTTGATCAAGGGATCCGCAAGCCAATGCCTCTAACATCGATGCCACATCGGTCTCTGAGGGGCCAATGTGACGACGGGCAAATGTATCAAGCGGCTGCAAGGCCAACACTCTTGCATCAAAAGCAGGGCTTTGATCTTGGGGGAGAGGAGAAAAAGCGTCAGGCATGGAGAGGCAATGGGGTGAGCGAGGTGGATACTACAAAAAGTGGATGCTACAAAAACAAGAGAGATGAGAAAACCCACCCCTCTTTTGTATCTTTTTTGTAATGATAACAGCCACTCCCTGAGCGGGATCCCGCTTACTCAGGTTTACTCAATTAGTCAATGGAGCACCGCTGGCCTGATCAACTACTCTCGGCACAAATCCCCAATTTTGCCTCGACAGGTGGTCATTTCCTCCGGGGAGAGTTCTGCAAACTCCACATCTCGCCGCAACACAAGACCATTGACACCAGCAATGTAGCGGGGTAGTTCTCCTTGGTCAATTAGTTCCAGAGTCGCCATATTATAAGTTGTATAAAACGTTTGATTGGCTGCAAAATCTACATCCAAAACGGTGATGGTTTTGCGAGGGGGAAGAGGGCTATCGATCAGAGGCCGAGGCCCAGATCCTAAAATGCCACAATGTAAAAGCTGAAGGGATCCTTTATGGGCTGGATAGTAAGCATGATGATGTCCGCTGATGTAGGTATGAACGTTGTATTTTTCCAAAAGAGCACGTTTTTCATCGGCATTAAGTAATACCTCTCCCAACTCATTGCGCCCCACTGATACCGCATATAAAGGTAAATGTCCCATGACAATGCGGAGGCGGGCTGATTGAGCCTTTTGACTGGACAAAGCTGCTTCTATCCATTCCATTCTTTCGGGGGGAATGTAGTTGGAGGAGCCATCCCAGGCTAAGAAAAAAATGTCATTGTGTTCAAATGTGTAATAGAAAGGAAAGCCTGATTTATCTATGAATGCCAGTTGGGGATCATGAGCGGGATCCTGCCAATAGAGGGTAGCCCGATCTCGCTCCCGCTGGAACAAAAAGCCCCCTGAGGCAGAGCGAGCACTGGAGGCATCATGATTGCCAATGGTAAAGCCCAGAGGGATCCCGGCCTGTCGCAAGGGTGCTGCCACATGTTGCTCAAAGGCAGCCCACATGGCATTCAACTGGTCTGGGGTGAGGCTGGGACTTTGACCCGCCACCATATCGCCACCGCTGATCACAATATCGGGATCCCAGTAGCTGACCAGTTGAAAGGCACGGTCAATCTCAGGATCGTAAACCGTGGATCCATAGACACCGTTGAGGTCGCTGATCACCAACAACCGCTCATCCCAACGAGGGGGCAGATAGAGGGGCTGGCTCAATCCTTCAACAGCAACGGTGGTGGGGGTGCTGGAGGGCGCAGGAGTGGGGACTGGGGATCCCGGCGAGGTAGATGGGGAAGCCAGAGATCCTGATTCTGAATTGGCCTGCCGTAGCGCCCACCAGCCCCCGGTTGCCACTAGCCGCTATACCCAGCCCTAGCCCCCCCGACTCATCAATTCCGAGTCCGCCGCATC
>JAAUUM010000173.1 GCA_012031565.1 Synechococcaceae cyanobacterium SM2_3_2 | reverse complement strand
GCCGGGGCGGGGAGTCAAGATCTGGCCCGCGAAGTGGTTGATCGGCTCCTGCTGGGGCTGCACCCAGGGATCCCCATTGCGTAAAGCTGCTGGATCCACAGTGGGATCGAGTCCTGCCGGAGCATTGGCCCAGCCAGGGGGATCCCCCATCCAGCTCAGGGCGATCAACAGAGCAGCGATCGAAACGTTCTTCATCCGCAAGATCACCTGAGGCCAAACCTTGACAGAGATCATGACCATCCTCACCTTCAACAGCAGTAGACTGCTTTACATCCTAATCACAGACTCGGGATACACTACACACGTTTGCAAGTTTGTTGTCTCCGTTGGCAAAGGATCCCTCTCTTATGGTTGCGTCTCCCTCCTCTCAGCCCTCTCAAACCTATGAATGCGTGGTGGTGGGGGCTGGCCCAGCCGGAGCCGCAGCTGCCTATCATCTGGCCCAGCGAGGACACCGTGTTTTGTTGTTAGAAAAAGAAGCTTTGCCCCGCTACAAACCCTGTGGGGGTGGAGTATCCCCCCTGGTGGCCCAGTGGTTTGATTTTGACTTTTCCCCGGCTATCTCCTTGCGAGTCAATCAGATTCGCTATACCTGGAAGATGGGGGATCCGATCCTGGCGGATATGGATCTGGCGGATCCGGTCTGGATGGTGCGGCGGGAGATCTTTGATCACTTTTTGGTCAAACAGGCCCAGGCGCAGGGGGCAGAGCTGAGGGATCGCACCGCAGTCGCAGGGATCCGATGGCAGCAAGACCGCTGGCAGATCCAGACAGATGATGGGCCGGTGATGGGCACCTATTTGATCGGGGCGGATGGGGCCAAGGGATCCATGGCCAAGTGGTTGGGGTTCAAGGAGCGCACCCGCCGTCTGGCGGCAGCCTTGGAGGTGGAAGCTCCCCTGGCCGAGCCGGAGACAGCAGCGGCCCACTTTGACTTTGGCACCGTCAACAATGGCTATATCTGGAACTTTCCCAAAACAGATGGCTATTCGATTGGGGCGGGCACTTTTCGGGGCGGCGAGGGCCAGAATCTTCGCAGCCTTACCACCGAGTACGCCAACACGTTTGGAGTTGATATGACCCAACTCAAGCCCTATGGTCATCCCATCTGTCTGTGGGACGGCGATCAGGTCTTGCACACCCAAAACGCTCTCTTGGCCGGAGATGCCGCCTGTGTGATCGATCCGTTTACCGCTGAAGGGATCCGCCCCTCTCTGTTGACAGGAACAATGGCCGCAACTGCCATCAGTCAGGCATTGGGGGGCGATGGGGATGCGCTCGCCCGCTATAGCCAACAGGTGCAGGCGGAATGGGGATCCCAGATGCGGTGGGCCAAACGCTTGGCGGGGGCTTTCTATCGCTTGCCGGGGGTGGCCTATCGAGTGGCCATCAAACGTCCAGGGGCAACGCGGCTGATGGGCCGATTATTGTCAGGCGAGGCCCGCTATAGCGATGTGGCGGGTAAGGCGATTCAGAAGATCTCAGCCGGGATGTTGGGGGGCTGAGTCATCCGCCTCAGATGTCAGCATCGCTATTTTGTTGTGTTGTTTGTGCCCTTAGTAAATCACTCAGGTAGTAAATCACTGAGGGGATCCCGGCTTACTCCTCGTTCAAAAAGTCGCTGAAATTGAGGATGGTGCTCTGGCCACTGACGATGGTCTTGATGCCATCGGGCAGGTTTCGCACATATTCCAGCCGGATCACGTCGGGGCTAGCACTCAAGGCTTCCCCCTTGAGCCGAATCGACTCCGCATCCCCTTCCGCCTTGACGATCATCCGCTGCTTGATCAACTCGGCTTGCTCCACCCGGAAGACTTCCCGCTGTTTCTCTTGCTCTGCAATCTGCTTGGCCTCAATAGCCGATTGAAACTCCCGCGAAAACTCCACATTCCGCAGCAACAGACTTTGCAACAGGATCCCTTCGGGCTGCATCAGCTCCGCTAGCTCGGTCTGAATGGCCTCCTGGATCTCACCCCGCTGCTCAGAATAAACCCCAATGGCAGAATAGCGGGCGATCACATTGCGTACCACCGCTTGGGAGGCGGGCCGGATGATTTTGGCTAGGTAACTGGGGCCAACATTTTGGTGTAGCGTCGCCACCCGAGCTGGATCGAGACGATAGCGCACCGAGATATCCAGATCCACCCGTTGGCCATCTGCTGTCAACGCTGTGAGGGAGTCATTGACACGGGCGTTGCGGTCTTCGCTTTGGCTGGCCATGCTGTAGGTCTGGGTGCGGACATCGTAGAGCACCGGAAACTGCACCACCGGGATCAACAGATGAACCCCCTCGCGGCGCGGCATCATCTCGGTGCCCACCAACCGGTTGAAGACCACCGCCTCATAGCCCGGTTGCACCACCAACAGACAACGGGGCAGCAAAAACAGGGCCAATACGAGCAGGAAGCCCAAAGGTAAAAACCGAGATGTGTCAAAATTAGGACGAATGGATCGAGAGCTACGCATACAACCTCAGGACAGACAGGCAACAAGGGGCATCGGATCCCTTTCTCAGGGTACACCTGAGCGTTAGCCGATCATGGCCTGTGCTTCTAAAACCCTATGACGGCTGCTGTTCAAATTCAGTCTTTTCAAAAAGCTAAACACGAGGGCCGACCCATTGTGGCTCTGACTGCTGCCGACTATGGCATGGCGGGACTGCTGGATGAGGCGGGCGTCGATTTGGTGCTGGTGGGGGATAGCTTGGCCATGACGGCGCTGGGCTATGCCAATACGCTGCCCTTGACACTGGAGGCGATGATCCATCACTGTGCTGCCGTGACCCGTGGGATCCAACGGGCGTTTGTGGTGGCGGATCTGCCCTTCATGACCTACCAAGTCAGCCAAGAGCAGGCGCTGATCTCGGCGGGCCGACTGATGAAAGAAGCGGGAGTGGCTGCCGTCAAACTGGAGGGCGGCTATGTAGATCTGGTGGAAACCATTCGGGCTTTGGTGCAACGAGGGATCCCGGTGATGGGTCATATCGGACTCACCCCCCAGTCCAAGTACCAATTGGGGGGCTTTCGCCAGCAGGGCCGCACCACTGCCGAGGCCGAGCGCCTGGTGACAGAAGCCCAAGCTCTCGAAGCAGCAGGCTGTTTTGCGGTGGTGTTGGAACACATACCCTCTGACTTGGCCCAACGCATCACCCAGACCCTGGGGATCCCCACCATCGGCATTGGGGCGGGATCCCATTGTGACGGCCAGATCCTAGTCACCCACGATCTGCTGGGCCTGGGGCAACGGATCCCTCCTTTCGCTAAGGCGTATGTAAATTTGCGCCAAAGCATCCTAGCCGCTGTCCAAGAGTTCAGTGCAGATGTGCGCTCAGGGCAATTTTCACCCAGAGCAGAACAAAGCCAGGATCGCCAGGATCCGGCAGGATAAGGCTTTTGATGAGAGAATGACCTGCCCGAAATCATGATCTGCGCCAAGTCGCCTCTTCCTCCTCACCTAGCCATCTGTTCTAATTGATTAACTTCACAGGTACGGATTCCCATACACCCGTATCCACGGATGCCAGCATTTCACCGATTTCCCGCATATTGAGCAAGGATCAGTGTTTTTGGACAACACAGGACTGAATTTAAGTGCTATCACGGTGTTAATTAGACACCCACTAATGCATCATGAAGAGGATATGAAGCTTGAGTTGTTGGCTACACCAAAACGGGCGATTTGAGTATCGTTTCAGCTATGCTCTCAGCTAAATCTTGAGTTATCTACTGACGCGGAGGATACACCCTTATGTCTATTGCATCAATGATATCGGCAGCAGAGGCTCAGGAATGGCGCGAGCTTTGCATTTGGGCCGATGAACACTATCGTTGCCGCACTTTTCCTCGGGATGTACGGATCCCTACCCGTCCCGGCTTGGTCTATATCGTGCAAGAGGGTGTCGTGCGGTTGGTCAGTCAGACCCCCGAGCGCCGCGAAGTTTTTGTCGGGTTCATCACCGGCGGGGATCCCTTTGAATTGACCACCCAGGACAAGTTTGAACTTAAAGCCTGCACCCACGCCGAAAAAACCGTGGTGATGTGGTTCTATTGGCAAGATTTGGAGCAGTGGCCCCGCATGCACCAAAAGATCCAAGAGGATTTCCGCCATCAACTCCAGCGCAAGCTGTTGTGGTTGGGCAATCTGGGCCAGCGGCGGGCGATCGATCGGCTCAAGGGCTTTTTGACCCTGCTGATTGAGGAACATGGGGAGCCCTGTGAAGATGGTTTGGCACTGCCTTGGTCATTGACCCACGCTCAAATTGGCGATGCGATTGGGGCCACACGGGTGACCATCACTCGCTTGCTGGGGACACTGCGCTCTCGTGGCTTTGTCAAGGTACTGGAGCAGAACCAACTGTGTGTGCCCACTGCTGTCAAGATGCAAAAGCCCCCCTCTCAAGCCTATTCGGCTTCTGCTTGAGGCACGAGTGAGTCCATGCTTTGATGCTGGATACTTGGCCTAATGGATACCTAGCTTGATGAATACCTAGCTGGATGGATACCTAGCTGGATGGATACTTTGAACCTAGCTTGCTTGTGTGCGATGGCTGCTGTCTCTCTCACCTGCGTGGGTTAGGCAGCGGCTGACAGCAGCATAGGGCCAGATCTTTGACTAACCCTTTGACATAACTGCTAAATGAAGCTTCGATGGCGAGAATGGGGATCCTCCGATGGGATCCCTGTTTTGTTGTTACATGGTCATCCGGGGGATGCTAACTGCATGGCGGTGTTTGCCGAGGCATTGCAACATCGCTGTCGGCTGGTGGCACCCGATCTGAGGGGCTATGGATCCAGTCGCACAGAGCAGCCCTTTGCCATGTCTGACCATTTGCAGGATGTGACGGAACTGTTGGATCAGCTCCAGCTTGGGCCTTGTCTGGTATTGGGTTGGTCACTGGGGGGGATCCTGGCCGTGGAGTTGGCTCTGCGGGATGCCGTCCCCCATACTAGCCAACTCGTTACCAGCCAACGGGTGCGAGGGTTGATTTTGGTGGCCAGTGCTGCTCATCCCGTGGGGGATCATCCCCCTACCGATCTCTGGGATCAGGTCAACACTGGCATCGCCGCTCTGCTCAACCTTGTCTTTCCGGGCTGGCCTTGGGTGATCGACACCTTTGGGCGGCGCTCTCTATTTCGATATTTGATCCAACAGCACACCCCGGATGCTTACCGCTACCTAGCTTCCTCTGCCGTGCCTGCCTATTGGAATACCTCTTCCCATGCTCGCCAAGCCTTGAGTCAAGCCCTCCGTCAGGGCTACAACCGCCTCGGTGAACTGGCTCAGATCGAGGTGCCCGCGTTGGTGATGGCTGCTGCCCACGACCGCCACATTACGCCAGCCGCCAGCCACAAAACAGCCCAAGCTCTGCCCCAGGCAGACTGGATCCTTTACCCCAATGTGGCCCACCTGTTTCCCTGGGAGATCCCCAGCCAAGTGCAGCAGGATATCCTGGCATGGATCGAGCGCTTCAGGGATCCCGTATGAATCAGGTCGATTCAGCCCTTAAGATTCTGCATTTATCCGATATTCACATGGGCAGCGGCCTCGCCTATGGATCGATCAATCCCGCCACCGGCATCAATACCCGTCTGGAAGATTTTGCCGCCACCTTGGCCTGTTGCATTGACCGAGCCATCTCGGAAGCCGTTGACTTGGTGCTGTTTGGCGGGGATGCCTTTCCCGATGCCACCCCACCTCCCTTGCATCAGGATCTGTTTGCGGCTCAGTTTCAACGATTATCTAGGGCCGGGATCCCAACGGTGCTGTTGGTGGGCAATCACGATCAATATGGCCAGACCCAAGCCGGATCCAGCCTTTCCATCTATCGCACCTTGGGGGTAGAGGGCTTTGTGGTGGGGGGATCGCCTCCAGACCGTCACCCTATCAACCCAACGGGGAGCGGTGCAGGTGACGACGTTGCCTTGGCTTACCCCCTCTGGCCTGTTGGCCAAGACCGATGTGGGGGAGGCGGGATCCCAGCAGGCTCGAACATCCCACCCAAAAGACTGGTCGCAGGATCTCCATGCCCAGCTTTTGCAACGGTTGCAGGTGGCCTTGGAGGGGGAAGCCCGTCAACTGGATCCTCAGATCCCCGCCATTCTGTTGGCCCATTGCATGGTGGATAGTGCCCGCTACGGATCGGAGCGCCATCTGGCAGTGGGCAAAGGGTTTACGGTGCCGTTGGGATTATTGGCTCATCGGGCCTATCAATATGTGGCTTTGGGTCATGTCCACAAACACCAAGTGCTCTGCCAGCAACCGCTGATGCTCTATCCCGGCAGCCCTGAGCGGGTGGATTTTGGCGAGGAGGAGGAAACCAAAGGCTTTGTCTTGGCTGAAGTGAGTTGTCAGGGGGCTAGCTATGAGTTCATCCCGTTGCCCTCGCGGCCTTTTCGCACCCTACGCCTCGATCTATCCCATGAGTCCTCAGATGTGACGGTGCAGGCCAAACTGCTTCAGGCCATCCAAGCCGTTCCCATTGAGGGATCCATCGTCCGGCTGATCTACCGGATTTGGCCCCACCAAGCGGACTCTGTTGATATGGCGGCTCTCCATGAGGCCATGAGCCCAGCCTTTAGCTACACCATTGCCCCAGAGGTGATCAGCCGAGAGCATACCCGGTTGCCGGGACTGGATCCCGCCCATCAAGAGCCTGTGGAGACCCTGGAGCGCTATCTCCAAACTCGCCCAGATTTGGGATCCCTGCGGGGGGAGATGGTTAAGGCTGCTCAGGACTTGATACAGGGATCAGTAACCCTCACCACCGAAGACGCCGCTAGCCCCTCAGAGGATTGGGATAACCCACCATTGGAGGAGTCAGAACAGTTGCAGCTGTTGTAACGAAGGGACTGCCCCCTTTCAGCAAGCCCTTTTGACTGACTGTTAGCCCGCCCATCAATCGCAGTCCATAGCAAGCTTTCTATTGCAGGTAGGGCATGGGATCCACCGCTGCCCCGCCTCCGGGTCTGACCTCGAAGTGGAGGTGTGGGCCCGTGCTCCAGCCGGTGGAACCTCGGCTCATGATCGGTTGGCCCTGCTGCACCCATTGGCCGGTCGAGACATAGATCTGGTGGCCGTGGGCATAGCGGGTAACGAGACCATTGGGGTGACGAATATCCACTCGGTTGCCATAGCCATCGGGGCCAAAGGCAGCAAAGATCACCTCCCCTTCCATCACCGCCATGATCGGGGATCCCACCGGCCCAGGAATATCAACTCCCGCATGGATGCGACCTCGCCGCCAGCCAAATCCAGACGTGACACGACCCTCAACCGGCCAGACAAAACGGCCTGTGCTGGCTGCTTGCGGCGGGGCAACAGGGGCAGGCATGACTTCGTCGGCCCCAGGGATCCGCAGCGTTTGGCCCACCCGTAACATATTGGGGTTGGTCATCACGTTGGCCTGAGCGATGGCCTGTTGAGAGATCCCATACCGTCCGGCAATAACTCGCAGGGTTTCTCCCGGTTGGACGGTATGATCCACCCCTTCTGCGGGAGCTATGTTGGCTGAGACAGGATCCACGGGCAGAGCTTCTCCCGTAGCAGGTAGCTCGGGATCCGGCATGAATGCAGGGGTAGGAGCCGATGTGGGCTCAACTTCTACCACGGCTGCAGGGGTCGGCTCAGATGTAGGGGCGGCAGGTGTCGAGAGCGACGTGATATCCAGCGGCACGGTTGGGATTGGCTCAGGGCTGGCTTCTGAAACTGGCGTTGTCAGCGCTTGCGGTGTGGGTGCTGGAGTTGACGCAGGGGTTGTAACAGGTTCCGGTGCCGATGTTGGGCTTGAAACTGGCGTTGTGACAACTTCCGGCGTGGGTTCTGCTATTGGTGTCGGGGTAGAACAGGTCCGGTGTCGTGTTGGGCTT
>JAAUUM010000172.1 GCA_012031565.1 Synechococcaceae cyanobacterium SM2_3_2 | reverse complement strand
CTTTATTGAATCTATATACTCAATGCAAACTTTATCAACAAACAAAGCAAATTTCTCATTTCCTCTCAAGGATATCATCTTGCACTGAAGAGATGCTGGAAATACTAGCCGAGAAACTCGGAGGGAAGCAATACATCACTGGCGAAGAACCCAATGGCAAAGATATCATTGACATTACCAAAGTCAAGAAAAACTTGAAGGATGGTAAATCCGATCACGTCGATGATCTAGAGTTCTCTAGATGGAATCATCAATACAAAGTGGGGAACCGAAAAAGCAAACGGGCCTTTGTGGAAATCTTAATTGAGATCCGACAACATCAAGGGACTTCTGGTCATCAGGAACTGGAGTCATGGCGTGAATGCACCCAAAATTTGGATAAACTTGATTACTGGATTAAGAAGCGAAATAAGCTGATCCATGATGGCCGTGGTTTCTCCGAGAATCGGATAAATGAACTCAATGATGAAAGAAGGAGAGATGCTTGTGACTATCATGAGATCACCAAGGTTATGTCCCACATCTTGACCTCCCCCCTCCTTCAGCTCTCCAAACAGGACAAACAACGCTTCATTGAAGGGGAGGATTACTATCTATACACAGACTTACGGAACTGGGTTAGAGAGAAGCTTTTTCTGGATATGCGTACGCCCTGAGTGGGTGGTGTGTTATGACTTCAAAAGTTGCTCATTTTAGTCATATCCTGATCGGGCTTCCAGGGAGTGGCAAGTCAGTTTTGGCTGCTTGTTTGGCTGAGGCTCTGACTGGCTGCCAGATCATCTCCACTGATACTATCCGCCAAGGCCTCTACGGGGATCCCGCCATTCAGGGGTACTGGCCTGATATCGAAACGCAAGTCCTCTATCAAGCCAATCAAGCCGTTCAGCAAGGACTCTCGATTATTTACGACGCTACTAATGCCTGCCGATCCTGGCGAATGGATCTTCTACAAAAGCTCTCTACTCTGAACTGGATCGGATGGCATCTCACCACTCCCATTGATGTCTGCAAGCAAAGAAATCAGGAACGATCTCGCCAGGTGCCGGACTCTGTGATCGAAGCGATGGCCCAGTCCTTGAAACACTTTCCACCCATTCCCGCTGAGGGGTTTCTGGATGTGGTAACCCTGGATCTATCGGGATCCCTGCCCACTCAAGACCAGATTTTCAACAACATCAAAGGCATTTCTCGCACCCTGATTAACCGTCAGAACGCTACTCAGCATGTCACTTTCCACGGATACTCTCGGTTGCTTGATTTTGAGCGTTTGCTTCATCTTCTTTCGATCTTGATTCACTATCCTGGCAGTACCCTGGAGGAGATTGGTCAACGAATCGCCTCTGAGCGGGGATCCATCTATGCGGATCCCGATTTACTAACTCAGGATCTCGCCTGGCTCAAGCAGGGGGGGCTTTTGGGATCAGGGGAGCATGATCAGCCCTTGGTTTATCCAGAACCTCTGAGTGCTAAGGCTTTTGCCACTCACCCGTATTCGGATTGGGAGAGCTTCTGTCGCTTGTTCTACACCATCCGATTGATCTTGACCCAACCCTTCCACTTTGACCCCGAACTGGGCAGCCTTGAGAGTTTAAGCGAGGGTCTCCAGCAGCAGGGCTGGGTGAAAGGACAAAATAGGGATGCCATCCGTAAGGATATCGAAAAGGTTTTGAAGCCTTATCAGATCTTGCCTCCGTTTCCCATGAAACGCGGATACTTTACCCACTCCGGCATCTTCAGTCGCCATGAACTTAAACAGATCTATCGGCTCTTGCAAGTTAGTAGTCGTACCCTGGAGAACCCCTGGGAACAGGCGGTCTACGAGATGGTGGATCAGCGTATGCGCCTCAGTCGCATCGATACGTCTGAGCTTTATCCGATTCGCCAACTGGGTAATCAGTCTATCGTGGATCCGGCCCTGGCTCCCTCTGGCACCCTGGCGGATCGTCGGGGCCTACAGGTGGTCGAGGAAGCGATGGAGCACGGAGAGCTGCTAGAGGTCAAACGACTCCCAGGAGCCACCTTTCCTGGAGAAGCATCTGAGATTTTTCGCCTCTGGCCTCTGCAACTGATGTTTCATCAAATTGCTTGGTACTTGGGTTGCGAATACCACAGCGGGATGAAACAGGGCCTGATGCGATTTGAGCGGATGGATCGGCTCTTCCTCCATCTGCGGCACCGTGCAGAGCGCTCTCGCAAAGAACAGTTATCTGCCCTGGATCGTCTGCACAAGCTCTACGATGTCAGCGCTGGGATCTTTCTGGGCAATGATCCACGTCTGCAGAGCCAGATCCTCAGCCGTCATCCTGAAGAACGCCAAAAAGCGCAGATCACCCTAGAACTCTGGTTCAGCGATCGGATCTTTCCCTTTGTCAGTGAGGGCACCCGTCGCTTTAGGTACCAGCACATGTCCCCCCGTATGTCGGGATCCTCACGGCCCCAGTCTCTCTTCAACTTGCCTCCCACCGGAGATCGTCAGTTCCCTCACCGGTTCAAGGTGGTTTTGCCTCTCTGGTCGTTGGAGGATGTTGATCTAAAGCGATGGATCCTGGGCTTTGGGGGAGAGGTGTTGGTGATTAGTCCAGAGCCTCTACGACACATGATTCAGACCACAGGGTTGGCGATCTCAACCCTCTACCGGGATCCCCTAGCCGATCTTGAGTCGAAAAGCTCATAAAAGAAAGTATTGTTCGACTTCTCCCTCAACGACCAGAATCTTTATCTAGCCATAGTTCTCAAGGCATTCACTCAGAATCTCCAATACTTTTAGTTGTCAGGATTTAGCAGGGGATCCCGCTTAGAGTGGCTCCAGATAACGGGAGCAGGACAATGGCTACTCAACTGGAAGTGCAAGACCTTCAATCGATTAAAACCGCCAGCGAGGTGGCCCATCTGTTTGGATCCCTGGGGTATGCTCTGGTTGCCCAACCGGTGGAGGTGGCGGGGCTAGAGCTGCCTGCTCAGCTGTCAGATAGACTGCAGTCTGCTTATGTCCTGGCTGAGTACCATCAGGGGTACTCCCGTCAGTTGGTGCTGTTGTTTGAGGTGAACCCTGGATCGATGGGGTTGGGAGTGTTGATGCACAAGTTGGCGAGGCGGCTAGCTCAACGTCCAGAATCCTATGTGTTGCTGGCCACAGTCGATGGCTATCGCAGCCTGCATATCACCAACAGTGTTGGGGCTAAGAGCGTCTACAGCTTCAAGATTAATTGCCAGGATCCCTCCTATCAGGAGCTCAACTGGATCCGTAATCTGGGCTTGTGGGGTGAGTCGCTGCAGGACAGCCAGAAACACCAGCATCAAATGGCCAAGTATGCAGCCAATCAGCAAAAAGAAGCTGGGCAGGTTGTACACCAGGATCTGCAGGATAGCCTCGGATCGTACCTGCGCGAGATTGGGCGCTATCCGCTCCTGACTCAGGCTGAGGAGGTCACCCTCTTTCGTCAGATGAGTGTGTTTGCGGGTAGTTATCAGGCTGTACAGGCTCAGAAGACTTTGCTCACCCATAACCTGCGTTTGGTTGTTTCTATCGCCAAGCGCTATCAGGGGCAGGGACTGGATCTACTAGACCTGATCCAGGAGGGCAATCTTGGGCTGATGCGAGCGATTGAGAAGTTTGACTATGCCATAGGAACGCGCTTGTCCACCTATGCCACTTGGTGGATCCGACAGACAATCAAGCGAGCTTTGGATAATCAGAGTCGTCTGATCCGGCTCCCCAATCATGTGTGGGAAAAGATCCGGCTCCTGAAGAAAGTTGCTCATCAGTTGTCTCAGGAGCTGGGCCGGACTCCTGCTATTGAGGAGATGGCGTTGGCCTCCAACCTTGCACCTGATGAGATCCGTCAGTTGCTGGATTGGAGCCGAGGGACAGGGTTTTTGGATGCTCCTCTCTTTAGCCATGAGGAGGTTTCTCTGTTGGATAGTCTCCAGGATCAGTCCGTGGCCCCAGCCAAAATCTGGGAGGAGATGGATCTTCAGTCCAGGATCCAGAAGGCTCTTTCCTTGCTCAAACCAAAGGAGCAGCAGGTGCTGATCTTGCGCTTTGGGTTATGGGGCAATGAGCCTCACAGCCTTGCTGAGATTGGTCGTCTCCTCGGCCTCAGCCGCGAACGAGTGCGCCAGATCGAGAAAAAAGGGCTTCTGAAGCTGCGTAGTAATCTGTGCAAAAAAGTATGAGAGGATGGCATTTTCCATGACGTTACCCACTTATATCGACAATCAGAAAAACAAACTGGCGATAGTAATTCAGAGACTGATCTTTTTGGAGAAACAGACTGAGTTAGATATTGCCACTGGGTTCTTCCGCATTGAAGCCTGGATCAGGCTGGAGCGAGCCTTGAATAAACTCAGTCATCTGCGTCTTCTGATTGGCCGGGATCCTACGATTAAGCCTGCTGAGCCGGATCGAATTGATCTACAAGACTATTTACGCCGTGAACTTCAGGGCCAGTTAGAGGCTTCCAACTTTGGGCTGGAATACAAGCAATGTATTGATCGGTTAATTGTTTTTCTCAACCAAGATCATGTGGATGTGCGGCTGTATGGAGCCACTGGGGAACGCACTCCCTTTCTACATGCCAAAGCCTACTTATTCCCCAGTTACAGTATCGTGGGATCCAGTAATTTCACTGTCCCAGGGTTGGAGGGCAATACCGAGTTAAATGTCTTGCTCGCGGATGCCAAGGCAGCTCAGGAGATGCGCAAAACTTGGTTCACAGAGTTTTGGGATCATCCCAGTGCAGACAAAGACTACAAAACCAAATTAATTGCTGAGCTGGAGCGTTCCAAATTTGGCAGTCGAGCCTATACACCCCACCAGATCCTGATGCGTTGCCTCTACACCCTTTTCCTGCCGAAGGAGAATCCGGCGCTGAAGGGACAGGCCACCACTCTCGAACTTGCAGATTTTCAACAGGAAGGGTTTGAGCGAGCCCTGCAATTGTTGGAGCGGCATGGGGGGGCGATTGTTGCCGATGCGGTGGGGTTGGGAAAAACCTACATTGGCCTGCGCCTGATCGACCATGTACTTGCGGAGCGGCGACAACCCGGTTATGTGCCACGGGCGCTGGTGATCAGCCCAGCCCAGGTTCGTAACCTGGTGTGGGAACCGAAGTTGAGGGAATTTGGCCTGATGGCCGATCTTTTGTCTCAGGAGGAAATGGGGCGGCCTGATTTCAATAGTCGACGTTACAGCTATTACGACATCATCATTGTGGACGAGTCCCATAACTTTCGAAATAAGTTGACTACCCGATATGCGAACCTACAGCGCCTGATTTGTGGGGGCCGTCGCCGCAAAAGGGTGGTGCTGCTGACGGCTACACCCATCAATAATACGATCTTTGATCTCTACCATCAGGTGTTATTGCTAACTCGCAATGATGACCGGTATTACAGTAGCTGGGGGATCCCCAATCTATTTCAGCTCTTTAAGGATTTGGATAAGGGCAAAGCTCAGATCACAGAACTTATGTTTCAGACTATGGTGCGGCGCTCACGTATGGATGTCTTAAAGCGTCAGCAGGCGGGAGAAAAGATCATCATCGGTGGCCAGGAGATTCGCTTTCCTAGTCGGATCCTGGGGCAGTTTACCTACAACTTTGAGGATAGCTTTCATGGGCTTTATGGCCGTTGGGTTACCTATATCGAAGAGCTTTTTCTAGCTCCCTATAATCTAGATCACTATCTGCGGGAGAGGCGGATCAAGCCAACCGAGGGGCAATTGCGAAACGAAGTGATCACCAGCTTGATGAAAACCCTCTACCTCAAGCGGCTGGAGAGTTCGATCAAGGCTTTCGAGTACAGCATTCGTTGGCAGGCTGCCTTTCAGGAACGATTCTTAGATCTCCTCCATCAGGGCCACCTGCTGGATGGATCCCGATATCGGCGTCTGATTGCTCTAGAGGCAGAAGACCTGGATGATTCTGTAGAAGATGTTTTGGTCTCTCTCCCCAAGGTGGATCCCGCTGACTATGATTTGGAGGAGTTGACCCGAGTAATTCGAGCTGATCAGGAGGTGCTCAACCAGATCATCAAGGGGGTAGATCGTATTCAGTCAGAGGTACAGGCTGGCGAGGACTTTGATCTCAAATTGCTGTCTTTTAAGCAGATGATGCTCAGCCTGGAGCAGGAGAAGGTGATCGTATTTAGCTACTTCAAAGATACAGCCGAGTACCTGTACCAGCAGTTACTAGAGGATACAGAGTGGCTTCAGGCTATGGCGGAGAAGCGAGCAGCTTTGCGTGATTCTTCTACAAGTTTACGACTAGAGCTGCTCACGGGCAAAACGCCAAATCGGCAGCGGGAGTCTCTGGTGAGGCGATTTGCTCCTCGGTTCAATCGACTCTCTGATCAAGAGCCGGGATGTTTACCTGAAGAGGAGATCGATCTGATCATCTGCACGGATGTATTATCCGAGGGGCAGAACCTGCAGGAGGCTGGCGCTCTGGTCAACTACGATCTGCATTGGAATCCGGTGCGGATGATTCAGCGGGCAGGCCGCATCGATCGGATGGGATCCCCGTTTGAGGAATTGATGATCATCAATGGATTTCCTGAGCAAGGTCTGGAGGCGTTGTTAGGCTTGGTGAAGAGGTTGCAGCAGCGCATTGCCTTGATCGATCAGCAGGTGGGCCTGGATGCCAGTGTGCTAGGTGAGGTGATTTCAGAACGTTCGTTGGAAGAGATCCGGCTACTGAAGGAGGCTCAATCCCCGAGCGCACAGAGTGAGGTTTTACGGGCTCTGGAGACCAAAGTAGATTTGGTGTCTATGGATGAAATGAAGTTCCCACTTCTGGAGTTTATTCAGCAGTCGGGTATGCAGGCGGTGGAGGAGATCCCACTCGGGATCCATAGCACTCGTTATCAAGCTTCACAGGAGGGGTTGTTTCTGGCCTTTCGGGTTAAAGATCGCCACTTCTGGCATTTTTACCCCCGACAAGCGGGTCAGATTGCGATGAATGCTGATCAGCTTCAGAGTGATTGGGCTTCGATCTTCCAACTGCTGTACTGTCAGCCTGGAGAGTTTTCCAAACCTGATGATCTACCACCAGCTCCCTTTGATGCTGAGATCTTTCAGGTATTACAACCTGCGATCAAAAACCTTCTGACTTTGCTCAATCAGCGCCAGAGTAGTTCTTTGTTGCGACCCACGTTGCCTCAGTGGTTGAGACGGATTTATCTTTGTCTGACAGAGGCTGAGGATAATCATAAACTTGATGGGGGAACAGAGGAGGCACGACACCGGGTGCTTAACTTAGTGACGCAGATTAAAAGTATCCGTACCTACGAGAAAGACTGTAAAGCATTCTGGAAGAACTACCAGCAGGATCGGGATATTTCCAATCTGATCCATTTATTGGATGAGTTATTTATTGATGAGGGACTGTACCAGGAGCTGTCTGCGGTCGATCGAGACTCGACATTTTTTACCCAGGAAGATGTGCAACTCATTTGCTACCAGTGGTTTCGCTCAGAACCTATACCCCAAGAGGATCCTAGACTAATCAAGCGGAGGCGAAAGGATCCCTATGATGCTCTACATTGATGATTTGAGCGATAGGGTCTTCGACAGCCCCCAAACCCTGATTCTTGCGTTGACCCGGTCGATTGCCTTCTGGGTATGGGTTTCAGGTGTCTGGGCAGGGGCTGAGAGAGGGGGATTTGCACCCTTTGGGAATACCCTGTCGATTGACGACCCTGGATCCCAGTCTGGGAGCGGGTTAAAATCGGGGGGGCTCGCTTCTCTTTGGAGAAGTGGAATTAATGGAAACACCACATGTCGGCTTCAATGCAATTATCGTCCTGCTCGCTTCTCTTTGGAGAAGTGGAATTAATGGAAACTTCAGCAATCAGGTTATCGAAGGTCATGGTCTCTTCTCGCTTCTCTTTGGAG
>JAAUUM010000171.1 GCA_012031565.1 Synechococcaceae cyanobacterium SM2_3_2 | reverse complement strand
TCACTTGGCTCAAGTCGGCAATCGCTCCGCGCCAATCTTGGTTATCTAACTTCCATTGCGCCTGGGCCAACAGTGAGGAAAGTGATGGGGGGGCCAGAAGGGGTGGCGGTTGGGGGTGGGATCCTGGGCTTGAGCAGGAAAAAGAAGGGGAGCAGTCAAGAATCCCCAGCCCGCCAGCAACAAAAGCAAAAGGAGTCCGCGACAGGGGGGCATCATCATTGGGATCCCATAGAGAAGCGGCTGAAACTAGAGCTATTGTGGCACTTGTTCCAGTCAGCCAACCTCAGCGATGGTTCACCGGCAGGGCGGGCATGAGAGCACGTTTCTGGATCGCGTCCACAAAGGCCCGGACTCGAATCGGATCGATCAGCCCGCCATTGGCCAATAGTTTGGTGGCGGGATCCAAGGGTTTGCTGACCCGTTTCAGGGCAGTGGATACAATCACCCCATCGGCAGCTTGGATCAATGTGGGGATATTCTCGAAGGTGGCTCCTGAGCCAATCAGAAGGGGCACCTCGGGTACCAGCTCTCGGGCACACTCCAAATCAGCCAACAAAGGGGGTTGCCCTGTAGCCCAGCCCGAGATGATGATGGCATCTGCCAAACTACGCTCTACGGTATCCATGACGGCTGAGGCTAAAGAGGTGGATCCCAAGGGAGTAGCGTGCTTGACCAAGACATCGGCAAAGATTTTGACCTCTGTGCCCAGCTCCCGGCGATAGCGCAGCAGATGATGGGCATCTCCCTCAATCAGCCCCTGATCGGTCACCATCGCCCCCGACAAAACATTGACCCGGATGAACTGTGCCCCCACACAGGCGGCGATCCCCAGGGCGCTATGGCCATCATTGCGTAGAACATTGAGACCAATCGGCAATGCAACCAGGGTCTTGAGCCGTTGCACCACCACACACATGGCACTGACCACAGCCGGATCCACCCGGCCCCGGCAGTAGGGGGCGTCATGATAATTTTCCACAATGATGCCATTGGCGCCCCCTGTGGCCAAGGCGGTGGCTTCTTGCTCTGCACGGGCAATCACCTGTTCCAGATCTCCTCCCCAACGAGGGGATGTCGGCAGGGGCAGCAAGTGAACCACCCCAATCACCGGATGGGGCGTATGAAAAAGGTTTTTCAACAGCGTCACTGTCGAGGAATCTCCTGACATGAGGGAT
Source organism: Synechococcaceae cyanobacterium SM2_3_2 (assembly GCA_012031565.1). GTDB lineage: Bacteria > Cyanobacteriota > Cyanobacteriia > Thermostichales > Thermostichaceae > JAAUUM01. Next base: position 6,725 of record JAAUUM010000171.1, on the reverse strand, counting down.
ATCTCTATGCCTATCCATCCTACCGATGCGGGGGGCATCCATCCAAATGCCAACTAATTGTCATGTTTGGCACCAGCCGTGATTCCAGTGATAAGGTATGAGGCCCGTTGCTCAGCATCGCTCCTCTGTTCAATCGTCCAGTGATCGGCATGAGCTAACCAGGTGGAGCTACACGGGGGCTTGAGACGGGATCCCTGTACAAAATCATACATTTTGGTTTGATCCCCTCCTTTTATCCCTTGCCCCATGTTGTGCGGGTATGAAACGATAGGAACAACGATAAGGACACTTAGAACTCTGAGGACATCTACGATCAGATGAGTGCAACTCGGATCCTAGTGGTAGACGATGAGTTTTCGATTCGGAGTCTGTTACAGAGATATCTGCAACGGCGAGATTACAGTGTTGAGGTTGCCGAAAATGGGGCCGCAGCGCTGCAATTGCTCAAGATATTTCAACCCCAGTTGGTTATCCTCGACCTCAACCTACCGGATATCAGCGGCTATGAGGTTTGCCAACAAATGCGCCAAGAGACCGGGGTCTTGATCTTGATGTTGACCAGCCGGGTTAGCCCCTCCGACAAGCTGATGGGGTTTAGCCAAGGGGCTGATGACTATCTGACCAAACCGTTTAATTTGCCTGAGCTAGAGGCTCGGGTGGCGGCTCTTTTGCGGCGGCAACGGGGCACTCAGCCTCCTACTCTTCTCCCTCTGATCCACAGCGGGCTGATGATCGATCTAGAAAGCCGCTCTGTCAAACGGGGAGAAGAGCTGATTCCATTGACGGCCTTGGAATTTGACTTGTTGTATGCACTGGCTCGTTGCCCCGGCAAGGTCCTGCGGCGGTCTCAGCTGATTCAAGAAGTCTGGGATTTTAACCACGGCGGCGATGAACGAGTGGTGGATGTCCACATTGGCCAAATTCGCAAAAAGCTAGAGAAGGATCCCAGTCAACCTCAATTTATTCTGACGGTGCGTGGGGTAGGCTACAAATTCGCTCCTTAGAACATGTCTTTGAAGATGCTGGCAAGACATAGAGTACCAATTCAAATCTGAAGTACATCAGCCTCTGATATCTGGAAAAGGTCATTTTTAGACTCAATCAGCCACGCAAAAGTGTTGAGAATACTCTCTCAAGTCTGAGTCTTTGTTCCATCTGAGTTTCACCTAAGTCTGACTAAGTATGACGCGATGCTATGACACCGTGGCAATGTCCTGTAACGATGTCCGCTGTAGCAATTGCGCGACTAAATCTTGTACCGATTGACCCTGCAATACCTCACAGGATCCCCCGACTTCTCCCACCTTTTCTGTCGCCGCCACGATAGTTGGGGATCCCATCAATCCACACAGAGTCGAATCTGCCCCGATGTCATCTAGAGAGAGAACTTGGATCACGTCCTTGGCGGCTTCGGGATCCCGCATGAGCTGCTGCACTCGGCGAGCCCCCCGCAGGGTTTGATAGGCCAATCGCTCTGAGGAGTTGGCAATGGTCAAAACGGCGGGGAGGGGGGTTGAAACCGTCTGGGATCCCCCTTCGATCACCCGGCGAGCCTCGATCTGGCGATTGAGCAGCTCGAAATGTTCGCAATAGCTGATTTGGGCCACCCCCAACCGCTCGGCAATCTGTGGCCCCACCTGAGCGGTATCCCCATCCGTGGTTTGCAGCCCGCAGAACACCAGGTCAAAGCCCCCGACTTGCTCCGCCACTGTTTGAATCGTTCGTGACAACGCATAGGAAGTTGCCAAGGTATCCGAAGCCGCCAATCGTCGGTCGGAGAGCAGCACAGCCCGATCAGCTCCGTGAGCGATGGCCTCATGCAGGATCTCCAGCGCTGGCGGTGGCCCCATGGTAATGGCGGTGACAGTCGCGCCATAGAGCCGCTTGGTTTTGAGGGCAGCTTCAAGGGCATAGCGGTCAAAGGGATTCAGCATCCGCTTAGCTTTGGCCCGATCAATGGTGCCATCAGCGTTGATCCCTGCTTTGGCGCTCTGATCGGGCACCTGCTTGATCAAGACAAAACTTTGGAGGGGTGGGCGCATAGGGGCTGTCTGAGGCAACCTTTCCAACCTAAGATAGGGATCCTGTCATGCCGCCAACCTTTTAGAGTGTCTATAGGATCCTGTGTTGTTGGCTTAGCATTACCGCCCAGTCTTGCCAAAGCATTTGCTTGCGTCAGGGCAAACAATACAAAACAATACAAAACAATACATCGAAGGATCAGAATGTATAGCTAGACTCTGGCTCTACTAGGGATCCCGGTAGCTCCGTCTCCGCCAATTTTTGCCAGTAGATCAGGGCATCTTCGTCGGGATCCTGATAGTAGTGCTGCCGTCGCCCCAGTAGCTGAAAGCCGCAGCGTTGATAGAGGGCTTGAGCGGCTTCATTAGATGAACGAACTTCCAGGGTGGCCCACTCGGATCCTTGCCTCCAGGCCTGAGCCAATAAAGCTGCCACCAGTTTGCTCCCCAACCTCTGGCGACGATGATCGGGATGAACCGCCAGCGAGATCAAATGAGCCTCTTCCAGCACTCGCCAAAGGATCCCAAACGCCACCAAGTCTGAGCCCCACAGGTAGCCCAGCACATCGGTATTGGTGCGATCCAGCTCTTCCTCATAGCTCTGGGATCCCCAATGACCTCCATAGCAGAGGAGATCCAGCTGCATCAATTGATCCAAATAAGTTCTATCTAAGGACTGCAAAAGGTATTCAGCCATTCTTTCCTTTTTCTTGTCGCCTCTCTTGTCGCCCTTCTCTGATGAGCATTCAGGGTGATAGCGGTTCTGGTCAAGACAGGTCAATGCTATTGGATCAGGACTTGCATCAGAACTCATTGCAATTGACAAAACTCCGCCACCAAAAGTTGCCCCCAGGGATCATCATCAGGAGCTGCATAGGGCAGTGCCGCCCGACTCAATATCAACACTTGATCTTGCCGCCAAAAATCTTGGCCCTCCACAAAGCCACTTTGGTGCAAATACTCTATCGCCGCCGCATGGATCCCTTGGCGCAGTTGAGCACGGGCTTCGTTAGTAATCAAATACCGAATAAACCACTGAGCACTGCCGGGATCCCGTTCTGCCAGCCATGCCAAAGCTGGGGTCAAAACTTGAGATCGCTCGGTAGGGGACAATGGATTGACCCGCTCTGCCACTTGAGGAACCACCCGGGATTGTATCGCTTTGATCAGGCTCTCAATCTGGTGTTCTATCTCGGAATGGATGTGGAGATCTGGAAGGGGAGAGGGGATGGAGTCTGGCTTTTGTTCGGTCATGGGTTGAAATCTGGGAACATTCTGGGACTGAGTGACTTTGATAGGTGGAATACCGCATAAAAATGCCTTGCTGTCAGGGATCCAATCCCTGATCCAATCCCTCAGCTGAGCCAATTGACGGAGCCAATTGACGGAGCCAATTGACGGAGCCAATTGACGGAGCCAATTGCTGACGGGGATCCCGGATAAAAAGGGCTGGCAGCATTCAGAAGCACAGTTTCACCCTATCCTAAATGCTTTTCTCTAGTCATTTCCCAATCCCGCCTGAGCATACCCCCTGTTGCCCCCTGTAACCCTCTGTTCTTGACCAAAAGCTAGAGGGCAAAAGCCATTGGCCAAAAGCTCTTGACATAAACCCTTGACATTCAACTTGACATTCAACTTGATATTAGATGGGACTACCCCCAATCAGAGGGGATTTCTTTTGCCAAACCATGTCTGATCTTTCCCTCTGGCAAAATTGTTTGGAGTATTTGAGATGAATTTCTTTTTTTAGTCAAAAGTCGTTGCAGTGATCACATTCGGCGTTATGATTTGAAAAGTGACTTACTAATCTCAATATGTCTGATATTCCGGCACAACCTCTCATCGGCAAATCTCTGCTTCAGAAGGTAGAGTCCTTGAGGCACCTGCCCCGTCGTGAAACCGCCAAAAAATGTGGCTACGTTACTCAGACGAAAACTGGCAAGCCTCGGGTCAATCTGACTGATTTTTATGACGCTGTTTTGGCTGCCAAAGGTCTTCCCATGACCCCTGGATCCAGCCGGGATCGGCGTGGGCGCGAACCGACATTCCGCGTCAGCGTCCACAGAAATGGTCAGTTGATCATTGGCGCTGCCTATACCGAAAAGATGAATCTCAAGCCTGGAGATGAGTTTGAAATCCAATTGGGATACAAGCACATTCACCTCAAGCAAATCACCAATGGTGCGGTCGCTGAAGTTGAAGAGGACTAAGATTCGCTGCGAAGCGTCAGTCTAAGCCCAACTCAATAGCTTTCAATCCACTAGCTTTCAATCTAATAACTTTCAATCTAATAACTTTCAATCCATGAAAAGGGATCCCACTCCTGCTGATGCAGACAGGGATCCCTTTTTGTGATGGTACGCTGCTGCCAATCTAGGCTGCTGCCAACCTAAGATATCTCTGGGCTAAGTGAAAGGATTGCGGAAACCGTGGGAGACCTTGACCTCAACCTTGAGAATCCTCAACAAGTGGCAGAATTTCAACCTGCCCTAAACCACCATCCAACCTAACCCGCTGGCCATTGGTCAACGTTGTCATGGCACCCGCTACATTCATCACCGCTGGGATCCCATATTCTCGGGCCAAAATAGCCCCATGCGAGAGTTGCCCACCCACTTCAGAAATGATGCCGGAGGCTGTTGCTAAGAGGGGAGACCAGCCCGCATCAGTATAGGGAACCACGAGAATGGTAGTGGGTTGAAATGGCTGAGAGCCTGCATCGGCCAGTGATTTCAGCACTTGGATGGTGCCGATCACCTCTCCTGCACTGCCAGGGATCCCGATCAATAGGTGGGAGGATGCGGCCACAGACGGATTGGGGCTTGTAGGCAACCGGGATCCATAGACCACAGGGGGAATGGAACGGATTTGATCCTGCTCAAACTGCCGTTTTCGGTCGGTGATCGAGGCTCGAATTGGATCCAGAATGGAATTGGGGATGGGGGTTTTGGCTAGGGCTAATGTTTCTATCTGATCCTGTTCTAAAAAGAAGATATCCCCCCCTTCCGCCAGGATCCCACCCGCTAGCCAGCGCTTTTCTAGGGTAAGGATTGACCAGCGCAAATGGGCTAGTAGGCGGGCATAGACCGTAGCTACTTTGCCTTTGAGATCTAGTCTGGGTTGGCATTGAGAGCGTCGCCAGCGTTGCCAAAAATTCAAAGCAGCGGGATCCCCTGACTTGTGGTTGGGGCCGGAGGCGAATCGCAGCAGCATCTGCTCGATCAGCTCAGGTTGTTCTCGCCAACAGGGAACTGCGATATCGGTACCCACTTCGCTCAAATAGCCGTAGGTTTCTAGAATGTGATGGAATTGCTCTTGAAAGGGATCCAGCCTCAAGATTTCCGCCACTGGGATCCCGGTTTGATTGGCCTGATGTTGAACTGCTTGGGCCAGATTTTGCATAGCTTGTAGTGCCTGACTATCGGGACTGGTGTTGTCTTGAAGCCAGGAGTCAGAGATGCGAAATAAGCTGCGCCGAATGGCAAATCCAATCGGGGCAAGGATGTTGTAGAGGGTGGCCCGTTTGAGTAATTCTTGAATCTGCCCCATCATCCCCCACAATTCCGCCTGGGTGAGCTGTTCTGGGGGCACTTGCTCCAGCACTTCCAGGGTGGGTTGAAAATGCTCCTGCTGATCCTGTTCAAATTGACGCGTTAAGGATCTTTCCATCTGAATCAATCGCCACAGTCCTGGTAAACATTTCAACAGACGACCATAGGCAGAGCGGGGTGGTTTGCCCATTTTTCCTCCCCGCAACAAAAACTCTAGCCCCTGTTCTGGCAGTCCCATTTGCCGAAAGATCACCCCCAACAAAGTGGCGTTGAAATAGGCATGGGATCCCAGCAATGTAGCGGTTTGAGTGAAATCCAGATCTTGGACAGACTTTTCTAGCACCAAGGTAAACAGCTCTCCCCAGACGCCACAGGTGAGGGGGCGATTGATCGACCAAGTTAGGGGGCGAATGGCACCGGGAATCACCTCGGCGGCAATGGTGCGCGTCCAGATCGGCTGTAGCGATGTGATCGGGCGGCATTGCAAGAGGGTGAGGTGATGACCATCCCAGATCCACTCGATATCTTGAGGGATCCCGTGGAATCGGGCTTCTAACTCTTGGGTCAGGGCCACCAATTCCTCTAAGACAGCGACGGGCAGGATGTCTTGGTCAGGCAAATGCGGGCCTGTATCCACAGGGATCTCCAGATGCACCGGGATCCCAGCTCCCGAGACCACAGAAGGATCCCCCCTATCGCTGGCCTCGATGATGATGCGAGGGGATCCATCGACGGGCTGACGGCTAAAGGCCACACCAAGGACAGTCCCTGCAATTTGGGGCTGTACCAAAAGCGCCATGCCAGAGTCCGGCAACTGCCATTGGGCCCGATAGGCAACAGCGGTAGGGCTGTGATAGCTCTGGAGACAGTCGAGGGCCGCTTGTTTGAGGGCTGCTGCTGTGGTGATGCCGCCGATGCTCTCGTAAACCCCGGCCAGAGAATGACTGGCCCCATCTTCATCAAGGGCTGAAGAGCGCACGATCAGAGGACGGTTGGGATCCAAGGGAATCTCAGGCACCCAGCGATCCACTTGAGGGGCCAACTCCACCGGGATGCCCCAGCCCCCCGGCCACCCGATAGCCCCAGGCCAGCAGTTGCGAGAGAGTGGCAGCTTTGGATCCCACCTGAGCGGGATCGGTGGCGGTAGTGAAGC
>JAAUUM010000170.1 GCA_012031565.1 Synechococcaceae cyanobacterium SM2_3_2 | reverse complement strand
AGCTTTTTAGAAGTGTCTTGCCACGAGCCTGGAACCTTTCCTGCCTTGACACCTGCATTTTCATGTCTAGAGTTTCGTTGTTTTGGCACTGGAACTAAAGTGGCGTCTACGATCTGTCCTGCCTGAGTAGCATAGCCACTCTTCTGTAAATACTCATCAAATCTATGGGATAAGTCTTGTACCAAATCTGATTTAGTTAGTTGCTCTCTAAACAGCCACACTGTGGTAGCGTCAGGCACTTTATCTTCTAAACCTATCCCTAAGAACCGCATGAAGGAGAGACGGTCGTTGACTTGGTACTCTAATTCTGCGCCGCTGATATTGTAGAGTCGCTGGAGTATCAGCAATTTAAACATTAAAATGACATCGATTGGTTTGAGTCTTGCATTGCTTTTGCGAGTCTTTTGGTGGATGAGTTCTAGTGTCTGGCGAAAATCTTCCCAGGGGATGAGTCTATCCAACTCAATCAGAAAGTCTTTCTGTTCCGCTAACTTCTCGTATCGGGACTGAAAGTCTCAAAAGCTTTGTTGACTCATGTAGAGGTGCTTAAGTATTGTCAAGTCCTTCACATATTGGAACAAATATCTACCTCACAGGCTCTTTCGGATTTATCGAGGTGCCCTTCAGAGCCAGATTACTAGCAGCTTTCTGACCTTAGTAATCTTTGAGCACCATAAGTCCGAGAGAGCCATCTGAGATATATTTTTTAGTGGCGGCTGGTACCAATTGTCGATGGCAGCCATGATATCTAGGTCGCTGCTTCCCACTATGAATTTTTCCATATTTCACAATATTTGAAGAATTGTATTCAAGATAGATTACGATGGCTCTATCAGGTAAGAAGTAAAACTTGACAGGTAAGAAGTAAAACTTGATCTCAGCATAACATTACAACGGTAGCACTACTCTCCTTATAATTGCCTATACTACAGCACAAGGGGATCCCTGCTGCTGCCGTTTGCATTATTCAACTTGCACTATTCAACCCGATGAAAGCTCTACCTTGGGTCGCCTTGCCGTTCCTGCTGTCCAGCTGCGGGATGATATCATCCCAACTATCTCAGTTTGGGCAGCAGTCTCAAGCGCTGCGTAGCCGTATCATCCAACCTGGTGGCCCCGCTCAAACTTGCCCCAGCCAGCCACCTCCCTTGAACCAAGCGATTGTGCCCACCCTCAATCTCACTTTTCCCCAGCAGGTCAGCGCCGGGATCCCACCGGGCTCGACTTTGGCCTATCGCTTTGAGGCACAGGCGGGCGATCTGGTCAGATATCGCTCTTTGGACAATCTTTGCTTTTGGCTGTTAGATCCTGCGGGCCAGAACTTGACCAGTCAACAGATTTCCAGCGATGGCCGCCATACCCTCAGGGTGGGATCCCAGTCTCGTCAAGGGATCCCGTCATTTGCTCTAGAGCTGGAGCTGCTTCGCTCGGAGACAGACCTTCCGCCCGCAGAGGTAGCCCAAGGCAGCAGAACCTCCGCCAATACTGCCGATTCCCTCTTTGATCTGCCACCTGACTCCCCTGATGGCTTGACCATTCCCAACCCCGAGCATCCTGCTTTCGATTTTCCGACCCTCACCGCCAGCCCTGAAGACGCTCTCCAGACCTTTGAAACTTACTTTCAGCTGATCCAACAAGATGATACATGGTCAGCCTGGACTCTTTTGACCCCCGGTTTTCAGAACTTTTGGGGCGATTACAACAGCTACGACACCTTTTGGCAATCCTTTAGCAGTATTGGCTATAACTCACCCCAGTTGGTGGGATCCCTGGATAATGGCATCTGGGTTGAGGCCGAGGTGGAGTTTGTCCGCCCCTCAGGCAGCACCCTCGACAATCCCGACAATCGCTTCTATTTGGCCTGGGATCCCAAGGCTGGGTTTTGGCAGTTGGCCCCCAGTCCTCGCCAATTTGTCATCCAATACTTTCGTAACATCAATCAACGGAATTATGCCTTTAGCTGGGATAGCCTGGATCCAAGCTTTCGTCTCTCCACCTATGAGGACTATCTCAACTGGTGGGACTCGGTGGCCGAGGTGGAAATAGGATCCACAGAGTTGCTCAGCTATCTGCAAAATCGGGCTTTTGTCCGTGTTTCTCTGGCCTTTGAAATGAACAATGGATCCCGCATTGAGGAAACATTGGAGTATCAAGTGAGATTTATTCCAGAAGTCATGGGCTGGCGATTTTTCCCCTTTGACTCTTGAGCTTCAGCTTGAATAGCCGTTCTTTATATGCACTTGTGAATGGGGTCTTGTTTGATGAAACTTTCTTCTCAGCCCTCTCAACCTTTGGCTCCTCAAGTTGTGGCAGTGGAGGGAGAGACCGCCACTCTCAACACCGCCCAACTACTGATCAAATGCCTTGAAAATGAGGGGGTGGAGTACATCTTTGGCCTGCCGGGAGAAGAGAATCTGGAGGTATTGCGGGCGTTGCAAACCTCTTCCATTCGCTTCATCACCACTCGCCATGAGCAGGGGGCTGCATTTATGGCCGATGTCTATGGTCGGTTGACGGGCAAAGCGGGGGTATGTCTATCCACCTTGGGGCCGGGTGCTACAAACCTGATGACCGGGGTGGCGGATGCCAATCTGGATGGTGCGCCGTTGGTGGCGATCACAGGGCAAGTGGGCACCGACCGGATGCATATCGAATCCCATCAGTATCTCGATCTGGTGGCCATGTTTGAGCCTGTGACCAAGTGGAATGCCCAGATTGTCCGGCCCAGCATCACCCCCGAGATCGTTCGCAAGGCGTTTAAGCGGGCCCAGTCCGAAAAGCCAGGGGCGGTTCACATCGACCTACCGGAGAATATCGCGGCCATGCCAGCCCAGGGATCCCCACTACGGCGGGACAAGCGGGAAAAAACCTTTGCCGCCTACCAAAGCCTGAATGAAGCCGCTGCTTTGATCTCACGAGCGGTTAACCCCCTGATCTTGGTGGGCAATGGCACCATCCGGGCGGGAGCTTCTGATGCCCTGACCGAGTTTGCCACTCGCCTGCATATCCCGGTGGTCAATACCTTTATGGGCAAGGGGGTGATTCCCTACAACCATCCGTTAGCCCTGTGGTCGGTGGGGCTGCAACAGCGAGATTTGGTTAGCTGTGGTTTTGACCAAGCTGATTTGGTGATTGCGGTGGGCTATGACTTGATCGAATACTCCCCCAAGAAGTGGAATTCTGAGGGACAAATCCCGATTATTCACATCGCTGTTACCCCTGCTGAAATTGATAGCAGCTACATTCCAGCGGCTGAGGTGGTGGGGGATATCTCGGATTCGTTGACAGAGCTCCTGCGCCGCGCCGACCGCTCCGATCAGCCAGATCCCCAGGCTCTCAGTCTCAGAGCTGCGATTCGGGCTGATTACAAAACCTACTCTCAAGATGACGAGTTTCCCATCAAGCCCCAAAAGCTGCTCTACGATTTGCGCCAAGTCATGGGGCCGGATGACATCGTGATCTCGGATGTGGGTGCCCACAAAATGTGGATCGCCCGTCATTACCACTGCGACCGTCCCAATACCTGCCTAATCTCCAATGGGTTTGCGGCGATGGGGATCGCGATTCCGGGAGCGTTAGCGGCCAAGTTGGTCTATCCCGACCGCAAAGTGGTGGCAGCGACGGGGGATGGTGGCTTCATGATGAATTGTCAGGAGTTGGAAACCGCTTTGCGGGTGGGTACTCCGTTTGTGACCCTGATTTTTAATGATGGGGGCTACGGGTTGATCGAGTGGAAGCAACATAACCAGTTTGGTGAATCCGCCTTCATCAAGTTTGGTAATCCCGATTTTGTCAAACTGGCGGAAAGCATGGGCCTGAGGGGCTATCGCATCGGCTCTGCGGCTGAGCTGATTCCCACCCTAGAAGAGGCTTTAGCGCAATCGGTGCCCGCTGTGATCGACTGCCCAATTGATTACAGCCAAAATCTGCAATTTAGCCAGATGTCTCAGACCTTGAGCTGCGATCTGCCCTTGTCCTGATGCTAATCTCGCCCACTGTCCTCGTCCTACTGGGATCCCTGGGGTTGGACTACCTGCTGGGGGATCCCTGGACTTGGTACCATCCGGTGCAGGCGATGGGGGCGCTGATCAACGGGGGCAAGCGGATCATTTTGCACGCTGGATCCCGACCTTGGCAACAGCGACTGGGGGGTGGCATCCTGACGATTGGGCTGGGGCTGGGCAGCTATGGCTATGCCTGGGCTTTGATTGCGGTGGCCAGTGGGATCCATGTCTGGCTGGGGACAGCGCTGCATATCGTTCTGTTGGCCAGTTGCTTGGGGGGGCGCAGTTTGCGACGAGCGGCTGAGGAGGTTTTGCAACCCCTAGAACAGGGAGATCTTGAGGTGGCTCGCCACCAGCTCAGTCGCTATGTGGGGCGGGATACTGACAGCTTGAATACGGTAGAAATCTGTCGAGCCCTAGTGGAAACCGTGGCAGAAAACACCCCCGATGGAGCCACAGCACCGCTTTTTTTTGCCCTGCTGGGCGGCGCACCCCTAGCCTTCGCCTATAAAGCCGTTAGCACCCTCGACTCGATGGTGGGCTATCGCCGGGATCCCTATACCTATCTGGGCACCCTTCCTGCCCGCACTGAGGACGTTCTCACCTGGATTCCCGCCCGTCTGACGGTTTTGAGTCTGGCGCTGATGCAACCGAATCCCATTGCCTTTTGGCGAGCCTGTCGCCGGGATGCCCTCGCGGATCCCAGTCCCAATTCTGGCTGGAGCGAAGCCGCATTTGCCCACACCCTGGGGATCCAATTGGGGGGACTCAACCATTATCAAGGGATCCCAACCCTCAAGCCGCTGTTGGGAACGCCTGGACGACCGCTCGATCCGGTTGTGGTCAGGGACAGTTTGCACCTGTTACGGCGGGTGCTGCTGATTTGGGTGGGGGCAGGGGTGGGCATCCGGCTGGGCTTTGAGCTGTGGGGCTAGGCGGCACGAATGGGTTCTTCGTAGCCCTGCAAATACTCCGGGTCAAACTGGCGCAGCAGCGGGGTGGCCTGTTTGATCTCTGCCTCAGAGCCCTCCAGAATCACCAGATAACGACCATGCCGCAACCGATTGCGATAGGTGAGGGCATCCCCGCCCCCCAGGGCTAAGCCGACCCCACCGCCCACAAAGATGCTGCCCATCGCTCCCGCCATCGCCCCCAGGATGCCGCCAATCAGGTGGTTGCCCACAGAGCCTGCCCAGGCAAAGGTCTGTAACCCACTCAAAATGCTGAAGCCCACACCGCCCGCAAAGCCAAACGGCACCAGCCAAAAGGACATCAGCGTCATCTGTTGTTGAGCAGGTTGATTGGGATCCACCAGCCCATACTCATCGGCACTTTTGTAGCCCCGGCCCAAAATGCTCAGCTGAGTCACAGGGATCCCGGCGTCTTCTAGAGCCGAATAGGCAGCTTCCGCCTCGATACGATTTTGCAGGACAGCAATCAGATAGCGCATAAGCAGACCGGGGGTGGATTTCTCTCTATCTATTGTGGCTATTGTGGCAAAGCTGTTGTGGCAGAGGTTGAGAGCACATTAAAAGCTGTGGATCTGGGCCTGCTTAGGGTCAGTCGGACAAAGCTTCTGGCAACGTGTCGATACGCACAAAGGCGATCACCTGCAATTGATTGGGATTGAGTTCCAACTGCAACACCCGCAAGGTAATGCCCTGTTGATCCAACTCCCGCAGATCCAAAACCTCCGTCAGCCCCCCCAAAAAGGCTCCGGCAATTTCACGCGGTACGGGCACGGAACCCACAATAAACTCGGGATCCACCAGGCGCAGAGTTTGGCCTGATTCCACCTCAATACCGCCGATAAACTCGATCTTCAGCTGGTCAAGATCCTCTCCAGCCAGGTTCTTTTCCACCAGTACCGCTGACAACCGCACCTGCTGATTGGGCAAAAAAGCCACCACGGGATCCCGCAGATCAAACAGGGATCCCTGTCCTTCGTAGCCAGAGGCAAAGGGCAAATCCGCTTCAATATCTTCAAACTGAGCCAATACTTCCGGCGATTGCAGGGCTTGGTTGAGATCATCCACCCGAATCACAATGCGGGCGGCGGCTTGCAGGGGTTGATTGAGGGTCAGGGATCCCAGGTCGATAAAGATCGGATCCGTCTCCAGCTCAAACACATCCACGCGGGGGAACGGCTGTCGATACAGACCTCGGGCCGCAATCAGCACCCGATCCGCTTGGCCCGCCAGAAGTTGAGTATTGGGGATGCTCTCGACCCTGACCTCCAGCACCTCCGCCCGATCCAATTGGTCTAACAGTAGCTGACGGGCGGTCTGGTTGGCCAAATACCCCCCTGTACCCCCTAGCCCCGCCCAAAGAGCCAGTAACCCGGCAAGAATATCCACCACGACACCTAGACAAGGATCCCTCCCTAGCTAAGCATGTGAGGCAGCTCTGGCAAGGGGATTATGCTCATTGTTTACGGGTGATAGATTTACACCGTTATGTGCTATGGCTTCGTATTAGGGTTCGTATTAGGGCTTGGGCATCACCAGGATCTTGTCCACCCGCATCCCATCCATATCCAGTACCTCAAAGCGAAATCCATGCCATTCAAAATGTTCGCCAGCCTCAGGAATATGCCCCAAGCGGTGAATGATAAACCCGGCCAGGGTGTGATAGTCCATATCTTTTTCTTCCTCAAACCCTTCGATAGGAAACACGGTTCTAAAATCTTCGATATGCAGGGATCCGTCTAGGAGCCAAGAACCATCTTCTCGCTGGACAAATAGGGGCGCTTCTTTGTCTTCCAAAGAGGGCAAATCCCCTACGATAGCCTCCATCACATTATTCAGGGTGACCAATCCTTCGATGCCGCCATATTCATCCACCACAAGGGCTAAATGAATGCCTGTTTGTTTGAATTGTTCCAGAACTTTGAGAGCAAAAGTATTTTCTGAGATAAATAAAGGAGATTGAATCAGAGCCTCCCATTCCAAAGGATGATTGTGCAACTTAGCAGTTAAAATTGTGCTGCCTTTGATCACCCCCAAACAGTGGTCTAAATCGCCTCGGGCCACCGGAAAACGGGTGTAGGGGCTATTGCTCACCAGCCTAAGGGTTTCTTCGAGAGAGGCTTCCATATCCAGCCAACAAATCTCTCTTCGAGGGGTCATCAGGGACTTGACGGATCGATCCCCCAGCAGAAAAATTCGCTCCAACATTGCCTGCTCAGAATGGGCCAGGATCCCGGTGGTTCCCGCCTGCCGAATGGCTAACTTTATTTCCTCTTCGGTGATGGTAGGCTCATCAGAAGGGTTAATCCTCAGCAGTCGCAGCAGCCCCTCGGTGGAGGTGGTCAGTAGATTGACAAGCGGTGCGGTTATCCAGGCCAACCATCCCATCGGTTTGGCCACCCAACAGGCGATTTGCTCTGGATTATTGAGGGCAATCCGCTTGGGGACAAGCTCTCCGACCACCAAAGATAAATAAGTGATGATGCCCACCACAATACCCACACTGATTCCTTCACTGTAGGTATCGAGAAGGGGGACTTGACTTAAGAGCTGATTGAGGCGAGAGACAAATGTTGCCCCAGCTACGGTGCCACTGAGAATACCAATTAAGGTGATGCCAATTTGTACCGTTGAAAGAAAATCATTGGGGGAATTAGCCAGCGTCAGCGCCTTTTTGGCTGCTTGACTGCCATTCTGAGCCATCTGATCCAATCGAATTTTTCGAGAAGATATAACAGCAATCTCTGAACCTGAAAACACACCATTGGCAATCACTAAAGCCAAAATAGCAAGAATTTCGATCGCAATCCCAGTCATAGTGGCTTGCTCCTGAGTGGCAGGGGGGTGACATAGCTCAAGATACCCCCTACCTTATCCCACCCGTTATCGCCCCAACCGGATGGCATTCCCTCTGAGCCGGGATCCCATTATGTTCTCTCGCCCACCGCTAGCGGCAGACCTCTACATTCTGGCTAGAGCAGACACTTGGCGATTTTATCCGCTGGTTATCCGGCTAGATCCATCTTTTGGCGAAAGCCCAGTCCCCTCATTTTGA
>JAAUUM010000169.1 GCA_012031565.1 Synechococcaceae cyanobacterium SM2_3_2 | reverse complement strand
CCACCTGATGCTGATCCCCACAGCTTCTAAGGGGGGATCCTCATTCCAGCACTGCTCTAGAGTGTGAGGACAACGGGGGGCAAAGGGACAGCCGGGGGGATAGTTGAGCAGATCGGGGGGGGATCCCTCGATGGGTTGCAGCTGGGCGGCGCGGGTGCCATCAATGCGAGGCAGGCTTTGCAACAGCCCAATCGTATAGGGATGGCGGGGGCGATAGTAAAGCTCTTGGAGCGGGGCAGACTCCACCACCTGTCCGGCGTACATGACCAAGATCCGATCCGCCAGACTGGCCAACAGAGCCAGATCATGGGTGATCCAGATCACCGCCATGCCGATCTCTTGCTTGAGTTGCTTCACCAGCTCGACAATCTGGGCTTGTATGGTGACATCCAAAGCTGTGGTGGGTTCATCTGCAATCAGCAGTTTGGGATTGCAGGATAGCCCCATGGCGATCATCACCCGCTGCCGCATCCCCCCCGAAAACTGATGGGGATAGTTATCGACTCGTTCAGCTGCCCCAGGGATCCCCACCAGCTTCAGCAGCTCGATGGCACGGGTGCGGGCTTGCTGAGCAGACAGGCCCAGATGGAGTTGTAGAGACTCGCTGAGCTGACGGCTAACCCGCAGCACAGGGTTGAGGGAGGTCATGGGATCCTGAAAGATCATGGCGATCTCTTTGCCTCGGATCCGCCGCATCTGGCGGGGGGAAAGATGAAGCAGATCTTGATCGAGAAACTGGACGGATCCCTGGGTGATCTGGCCGGGGGGACTGGGCACCAACCCCATCACCGACAACATGGTGATACTTTTGCCGGATCCCGATTCTCCGACGATGCCCAGGGTTTCCCCCGGCTGCACTGTCAGAGAGACTCCATTGACGGCCCGCACGGTGCCATCCGGCGTCTGGAATTGGGTATGCAGGTCACGGACAGCTAACAAAGGCTCCATATATCCATTCAGCAAAGGATCCTAGGTTTAGTCTAGGGGGCAAGAGTGTTGCTACCGTAGGTGAGCTGAGGGCTTTCTGTTGTATCTCGGCACACAAGTATCACCCAAAATAGCATCACCCAAAGCCGACCATGCTCGTGAAAGATAGGCGGGAGACAGGGTTCATGCCAGGGATCCTCTGCAACGCTACAGTAAGAAACGCTACAGTAAGAAGTGACTGTGTGCCCCCACCCTGCTGTGACTGAGCGAACTCTAGACCAGATCAACGACCGGATCCAAGCGGGTCAGGCGCGAGTGCTGACGGTGACAGCGCTCAAAGCCCTGGTAAAAGAGGTGGGGATCCCAGCCGCTACCCAGCAGGTGGATGTGATCACCACGGGCACCTTCGAGCCGATGGAATCATCGGGGGCGATTCTCAACTTGGGCCAAACGGATCCCCCCATCAAAATTCGGCAGGCTTGGCTCAACCAAGTGGCCGCCTATGCAGGATTTGGGGCGGTGGATCTCTATCTGGGGGCAGCTCAAGCGCCCGACCAACAGTCGTCAGACCCTGGGGATCCCTTGTATGGCGGCGGTCACGTGATCGCGGATCTGATCGCTGGCCGAGAGGTGACGTTGCGCTTGATCGGCCAACCCACCGACTGCTATCCACGGGCCGAGTTTGAGACCGTGCTACACAAGGACAGGGTCAATCAGTTCTATCTGTTCAATCCTCGCAATGCCTATCAAAATTTCATCGTCGGCGTGAATGGCGGCGATCGGCCTCTCTACACCTACTTGGGTCTGTTGCAGCCTCGTCTGGGCAATGCGGTCTATTCCAATCCGGGATCCCTATCCCCTTTGTTCAACGATCCCCTGCTGGCCGGGATCGGGGTGGGAACCCGCATTTTTCTGGGGGGCGGCGTCGGCTATGTCGCCTGGGAGGGAACGCAGCATTTTCCCAATCAGCGGCGGCTGGAGAATGACACCCCCGTTGGCCCTGCCGCAACGCTGGCCTTGATCGGCGATGCCAAGCAGATGCAGCCGGAGTGGGTGCGCGGGTGCTACTTCCGGCAGTATGGCCCTTCGATGATGCTGGGGGTAGGGATCCCGTTGCCTGTGCTCAACGAATCGGTGGTGCAGCGGGCGGCGATAGCGGATCAAGATCTGGTGGCTCCGGTGATCGATTTTGCCATCCCCCGCCGGGTGCGGCCCACTTTTGGCCTGGTCAGCTATGCTCAGCTCAAATCGGGATCCCTGAAGCTGAATGGCCAATCGGTGCGGGTGGCCCCCCTAGCCAGTCTGCATCTCTCCAATCGGGTGGCGGAGGAACTGAAAGACTGGATTGAAAAAGGCGAGTTTTTGTTGACCGCAGCCGTGGCTTCTTTACCCACCCAGCAAGATTTCTTGCCCCAGAATCCCGTCTCATCCCGCAGCTGACGGATTTTGCCCTGCTCTGATCCCCAGACTAGGCAATAGACTAGGCAGTGGGGAGGTTAACCATCAGGAATGGGATCCTTTGTTGATTATTGAGTGGATCGAGCTGCTCAAGCTCAGGCGATCCCCTGCCGCTTGCGGGCCTCTTTGCGAGAGACGGCGATCTGCTTCAAGCCTGCCCGCTGAAGTTCCTGCTCCACCAAGGCAAAGAATCGGGATCGATCCCTCCCCGTACCACTGCCAGATGGTGAGCCTCCGCCAAAGCCACCGGATAGCCGTAGCCTTTTTGCACCTGCACCAACAGGATCCCAAGTCCCTGGGCCAAAAGCTGGGGATCCTGGGCCACCCATGCGGGCATCTCGACCCGCGCCACCTCATCCCCCACATGGAGATAACAGGCGTAGATGTGATGGTCGCCATAATGCTGCAAAAGTCCTGCGCCACTGCGATACAGCGGGCTGCGCTGCCCCGGTTGCAAGAGAGCCCCCCACAAGCCGCCATCATTGATCGGGGCAAATTGATCACAAGGATGGATCCCCTCGGGACAATGGCGACCACAATCGGATCCTTCAAACGGGCACAAACCCAGCCGCAAAAAGTTGATTCCCTCCCGACTGCGGGGGGCGCTGATATAGCCCAAAACCGGGATCCGTAACTGTTGCAACTGCTGGTAGCTCTGCAAGATCGGCTCCAGCCAATGTTTCTGCTCATCAGCAGGCAAGGGATCCAAGCTCCAGTGAATTAGGGATCCATCCGTAAGAGCCAACAGAGGCACAGGATCACTGTCTTGACCTGAATGATGGGACTCTAGGCAATGATGGGACTCTGGGCGCGAGAACCTCTCCACCAATTGCACCAATTCTTCCATCTCCGCTTGCGTTCGCCGCAGCGACACCAGCTCCTCCGACCGGATGCCCCGCCGCCCCAAATCCGCCGAGCGGTAGTACAACACAGGCACGCTATCCAAGAGAGGGCGCTGCTTTAGGCCGTAGGGGATCCCGACTCGACCGACATTGATCAAGGAACAGTAGGCGATCTCATGATGGCTGGGCATGATCTGGGATCCATCTGTGGCCACCACCGTATGGGATCCCTGGATCGGTTCTACCTCCACCGCCACCCCTGGCTCCATCGGCTCTCCACAGGCAAACCCCAGTTGCAATCCCCAGGTTTGATAGCGCTGCATCCACCGTTGGGGATCCACTTGCCACTCTTGATAGACGGTGAGGGCGTGCAGCAACCGCCGCTGATTCTTGCCCGCCTCCTCTTGCAGATGCTGGCTGAGGGCGCTGACCTGGGCTGTTAATTTAACGAGATCCAGCACGGACGAGATCTCCAGTGGCCCGATCCTCAGTAGTGGCTACCGTCACATCCTCCAGCGGATATTCTCCCCAAACTTCGCTGCTGTTGTTGGGGCTTTCTTGCAGATGGACTCGGTGTAGCCGGACTCCCAATTCCCGGAGGGGTTGGGTGAGTAATTCCTGGATATGCAGGGCGATATTCTCGGCAGTGGGCACCACCCGACCAAAATACTCGACATCTTTGTTAAGAAAGGTGTGGTCAAAAGGCTTGACAACTTTTTCGTCCAGCACCCGCTGAAACTCCGTCAAATCCACGATCATGCCAGTACGGGGATCCACCTCACCCGTCACGGTCACCTCCAGTCCATAGTTATGTCCATGACCGTGGGGACGGGCACAGAGACCATAAATCTCCGTGTTTTCTTCGAGACTGAGATGATCCAACGCCAAGCGATGGGCGGCGCTGAAATGGGTGCCGATGGTCAGTGATGCCTGCATATCCTCTCCTCTGTATTCTGCCCACAATTGGGGATCCTCGTAGAGCCGGATGCTGACCAAGGGCAAGTGCTGCTCAAGCCGCCGCCAGATCGACATGGCCACCCATTCTCCGGTTGGCAAGGTCTGCTCAAACTCCGGCCAAGCCTGATTGAGAAAGGAGAAATCCAAGTCTTGGATCACATGTTCTTTCAGCACTCGCTTAACATCCGAGAGGTTGAGCACCATGCCATACTCATCGACTTGGCCGCGCATTCCCACCAACAGGGTATAGTTATGCCCATGTCCTGGATATCGGCTGGATCGGCCAAACCGCTGCTCATTCTCTGCGGGTGACCATTCCTCTAGCCAGTAGCGATGGCTTGCCGCAAAGCACGCACGCCTGTAAATTACACAAGTCCGGGTCATTTGGTTAAAGTTACACTCAATACTCGGTACTACCGTAGTGAAAGATGATCTCTTTTACGGATTCCAGTCTTCAGCATAACCCTCGGTGAAACCCTCCCTTACGGCTAGGCGACTTGATCAATGCAGGAAACTTATCTCAGTCACCCGACGTTTGGCTTGCTCTACAGCTTATGTACCTTGAGTGATAGACAGGCGCTGTTCACCACGTTATATGCCCAACGGCTATTCTTTCGAGTCACCTTCGGACTGGAGGGATCCCCAGGGGTGCCTCCTCAAGATATGGGCTTTGAGCCGATCAGCCGTAATGAAGCCCGTCAGTTGTTGGAAGAACGGATCCGCTTGATGCGCCGCCAAGCTCGACCAGAGGATGTCACTCATCTTCAGGCCATCTTTAAGCAAACCTTTTCCTGAAGTCAGTGGCTTTGTCAAATAATCTGAGTCAAACAATCTGAGTCAAACAATCTGAAATCCGCTAGACCACAGCCGACCCAGATACCTGAGAAGCAGTGCGAAAGAGGGTGAGACCCTTTAGAGTAGAGATAGGCATATATCTGGCGTAGCAAATATGATAAGTTCTGGCAGAAGTGGCGTATTGCTCCTCAATTTGGGTGGGCCAGAAACCCTGGAGGATGTCCAACCCTTCCTATACAACCTTTTTGCGGATCCCGATTTAATTCGGTTGCCCTGGCCGCGTCTCCAACCCTTGTTTGCCAAGGCCATTTCGAGGTTGCGAGCCAAAAAATCGAAAGGCAACTACGAAATGCTGGGGGGGGATCCCCGCTCCGCCGCATCACAGAGGCTCAAGCCCAAGCGCTGCAATCCTGTTTGGTGGACTCTGGCTTCGATGTGCCCGTCTATGTGGCGATGCGCTACTGGCATCCTTTTCTGGCTGAGGTCATCCCCCAAATCAAGGCTGACAATCTCGATCGTCTGGTGGTCTTGCCCCTCTACCCGCAATATTCCATCAGCACGACGGGATCCAGCTTTAAGGAGCTTGACCAGGCATGGCAACAGGATCCGCGGTTGCAATCCATCCAAAAGGTTCTGATCAACTCCTGGTACGACCAGCCTGACTATGTGCAAGCAATGGCGGCCAGCATCACCGCTGAGCTGGAGCAATTTGATCAGCCCGAACAGGTCTGTGTCATGTTTAGCGCCCACGGCATTCCCCAAAGCTATGTGCTGAAAGAAGGGGATCCCTATCAACAGGAGATGGAGGCTTGCGTCAAGCTGATCTGGCGGCAGGTGCGGCGACCCAATCGCCATCTGCTCTCCTATCAAAGCCGGGTCGGATCGGTGAAGTGGCTGCAACCCTACACCGAAGAGGTGATCCCCTCTCTAGGAAAAGAAGGGGTGAAGCAATTGTTAGTGGTGCCGATCAGCTTTGTCTCGGAGCATATCGAAACCCTCCAAGAAATTGATATCGAGTACCGTGAACTGGCAGAGCACAGTGGCATCAAGGTGTTTCGACGGGTTCCGGCTCTCAATACTCAACCTCGTTTTATCCAAGGACTGGCTCAACTGGTCAAGCCTCATCTGACGCTGCCTTCCCTTCATGCTGGAGATGGGATCCCGTCCTCCGCAGTTCAGCAAGCCTGATCTCCCAAACTCTCAGTCTGATTACTCTAGATGGGTCTAGATAGGAGCGTTCTTGTGAAAGCAAGGGCGCTTTTTGATGGCCTTGGAGCTGGCTGAATGAGACCCAACCCAACCAACAATGAGAAAAAAAGACCCCCGCAGAACGAGGGTCAAGAGAATCAAACTAAAGTTAGGCAAAACCTAGCGCAAATCTTTCATACGATAGACTGGCTCGTTCTCACGGCTCAAGCCTTTTTCAAAGCCTGCGGCAGCGGCGCGAGCGCGACCAGCATGCCAGAGGTGACCGATAAAGAACAAGAATCCCAAAATGAAGTTATGGGCTGACAACCAAGTCCGAGGGCTAGTGAAGTTAACAGAGTTGACCTCAGTCGCCACCCCACCCACAGAGTTCAGGGATCCCAGCGGTGCATGGGTCATGTATTCCACTGCACGACGGGCCTGCCAGGGCTGAATATCATTCTTGAGCTTGTCGATATCAAGACCATTGGGGCCTAACAAGGGGCCTTTCCAAGGGGCTTGCACATCCCAGAACCGCATGGTCTCACCACCAAAGATGATCTCACCGGTGGGGGAGCGCATCAAATACTTACCCAAACCAGTCGGGCCTTGGGCCTGACCGATGTTGGCACCCAAGCGTTGGTCACGCACCACAAAGGTGAGCGCCTGAGCCTGAGAAGCTTCAGGGCCAGTGGGGCCATAAAACTCGCTGGGGTAGGCGGTGTTGTTGAACCAGATGAAGCAGACAGAGATGAAGCTCATCAAGGAAACAGCAGCCAGACTGTAGGACAGATAAGCTTCGCCAGACCAGACCAAAGAACGTCGTGCCCAACCAAAAGGCTTGGTCAAGATATGCCAAATACCACCCGCGATGCAGATGAAGCCCACATAGATGTGGCCACCGATGATGTCTTCCATATTGTCAACGCCGACGATCCAGCCGGAGCCGCCAAACGGAGAACTGGTCAAGTAGCCAAAGATCACCCCGGGATCCAATGTGGGATTGGTGATGACGCGCACGTCGCCGCCGCCCGGAGCCCAGGTGTCATAGACTCCACCCAAGAACATAGCCTTGATCACCAACAACAAAGCACCACAGCCCAACAGCACCAAGTGGATGCCGATGATCGTGGTCATCTTGTTCTTATCTTTCCAGTCGTAGCCAAAGAACGGATTGCTCTGTTCCAGGGTCTCAGGGCCACGCACAGCATGATAGATGCCCCCAAAGCCGAGCACCGCGCTGGAGATCAGGTGCAAGACCCCCACCACAAAGAAGGGGAAGGTGTTAACGATTTCGCCACCAGGGCCAACGCCATAACCCAGCGTTGCCACGTGGGGCATCAAAATCAGCCCTTGCTCATACATGGGCTTGTCGGGCACAAAGTGAGCCACCTCAAAGAGGATCATCGCCCCAGCCCAGAAAACGATCAAACCAGCGTGGGCAACGTGAGCACCCAGCAGGCGACCCGAAAGGTTAATCAAGCGAGCATTGCCGGCCCACCAGGCGAAGCCGCCCATGGAACGATCTTGCATCGCTGCGGATCCACTGGATCCAAAAGTAGTCGAGGTCACAGAGGACAGCCTCCTGTCAAATCAGCTCAATACGTACATTTGTCAAACTATTTTACCGAGTTCAAAGCCTTTTCTCAGCATCAACTCAGAATCCGTACTATCTAGGGATCCCTCGTTCTCAGACCCTGAGAGTCTAACCGTGAGGGATCCCTCATCCAGCAGGTGCTAGACCAGCCCTTGATTAGAGAGCATTACCACGAGGCAAGACTTCTTCAGGGAAGACAAACCGCTTGTGGGGCTGATCCTGAGGAGCCATCCAGGCCCGGATCCCTTCGTTCAGCAAGATGTTCTTGGTGTAGAACGTCTCAAACTCTGGATCCTCTGCCGCCCGA
>JAAUUM010000168.1 GCA_012031565.1 Synechococcaceae cyanobacterium SM2_3_2 | reverse complement strand
CCAGATCCCGCTTAAAGTTGCGAAAACAGCGCTGGGGATCCCGCATTGCCAGCCGCTGGCTCGAACGGTTCGCCAATCGTGATCTGCTGAGAGTCCACAAATACCAGCGTTGGCACCGCCTCTACCAAGGGATCCAGGCGTACTGATAGCCCTGGTAGCCGCACCACCCGTTCCTGATCAGCGTCCCGAACGGCAATGACAGTGTTGCTGGTGCCAAAATCAATGGCAATAATGGTCATAAATCGGTTTTGGCCTCCTGTGGGGTGGCTCCAGAGGGCAGGGTGCGACTGACCTTGGCTGGGCACAAAATCTGTTCACCCCGCCGATAGCCGACATAGCGAATGAAAACGGGATCCCCAGCCATCATGCTGCCCTGATCAGGCTGATGCAGGACGGGATCAAAATCCACCGCCTCCCAGACCTGTCCAATCGGCTGGATGCCCCAATCGACCATCAACGTTTCCAAGGGGCGAAAAAGGGCAACCAAATTTTTGGCAGGTAAGTCGGGCTGGGTCTGGGCCAGTTTGCAGGCACTGGGGTACTGGGTCAAGAGCAGTTGCAATGTCCGAAAGCTCTCTGTCTGAAAGACTTCAGCCTGTGTGTCCTGTCTATCCTGGGGATCCCTGGATGAGAGGGCTGGGGCTCCTACATCTTCTACATCATCGTCCGCGATCAGGGTCAACAGACGCAAAAGCACTGGCAGGGGCCACTCTAGAGCTACCGCCACCTCTCCCAACTGTGACCACCTCAACCTATCAACTCTGCCATGTCTGATGCAGTCCATTGCCCGTCGACTGATGCCCGCCCGTTGCTGCAAAGCCGCCCAAGACGGGATCCCCACCTCCGCCATCCGCGCCCGTAACTGTTGATCATGTTGGCCTTCAGACATGACGGGATGCCAAGGGTGCCGCTGAATTATGCTGCTGATTCTGGGGCCATATCATCCAACTCAGCCTCATCTGGGGAGTCGTCTGTGGAGGAGAGGATCTGAGCATTAGCAGGCAACTCTTCTGGCAGATCAGGCAAGACATCCTCAGCCGGAATGATGGCGGGAGATGGGGTTGGTGAGGGGGTCGGTGATGGAGTTGGGGTCGGCATGAAGGTCACCCACTGGGCCTGAGTCAGATCGCTGACATCTGTTGACCGGGATCCCGTTATCGGAGTGAGCAGACGCCAGGTGGGGGGATCCATTTGGTCAGACAGCAACGTGACTTTGAAAGGCTGCTCCCTGCGGCGATAGGAGCGTCCGCCCCCAAGAGGCTGGATCTCTAAAGTGTAGGTGCCTTCCACAACTTTGGCGGTGAGAAGATTGCCACCGGATCGGTCTAAATTATCTTGAGGGTTATCTTGAGGCAGTTTAAGGCTGCGGCCCGTCTTGACATTCACATCAAAAACCGTCAGCCGGGATCCCAGGGTAGCTTGGCCTACTACCTGATGGCGAGGACTGTCCACCCCAGACAGCTGATAGGTGATCGCCTGCTCCACCACCGTGTCAGGCACTCCCGCCCCACAACTGCTGAGTAGCCCCACCAGAGCCACCAGCATCCATCCCATTATCCACCGCCCCAGAAGGGATCCCGATTGCATCCTGCTCTACTCCCTAAACACACCCGTTGGGATCGCCTGTTGCTTGAGAAACTCAGTGTTGACCCCAGACTCCCGCACCAGTGCCACCACCCCAGTTCGGGCCATTTCCCGAATCCCAAAGCTGGATAGCATCTTGATGATCGCCACCATCTTACCCGGATCCCCGGTGACCTCCAGAGTGAGAGATTCTTCGGCTACATCCACAATGCGAGCCCGAAACATCTGGGCCACATCCATGATGTCGGAGCGGGTGACGGGGCTAGCGTTGACCTTGATCAACATCAACTCCCGTTCCACACAGGGCACATCGGTGATGTCGTTGACTTTGAGCACGTCGATCAGCTTGTAGAGCTGCTTGGTGATCTGCTCCACCTCTTGATCGTCGCCAGTCACCACCATGATGATGCGGGAGATGCCAAGGCGTTCGGTTGGCCCTACGGTCAGGCTATCGATGTTGTAGCCGCGACGGGCAAACATTCCCGCAATGCGCGTCAAAACGCCGGGTTGATCTTGAACGATGGCGGTTAGGGTGTGTTTTTGCTTCATAGTTCACGAAAGGATCCGGCTAGACCAGGATCCCAAGCTTCAGTTCTCAATCATCTATCTCTCAATCATTTATCTCTCAATCATTTATCATTGCCTATCATTGCCGCAATTTTGACACGTTCGGGTGATCAGCCTGTGGATCCCTAATTAATCTTCAGGGCTAATCTTGAGCGGCTGACAGACTTCGAGGGCTTACATGTCTGCGCCGCGAGCATAAAGCAAAAAGATGACCGCAGGGCCAGCCAAGACGATCATGGCCAAGAGAGCCAATTGAATGAAAACTTCATATTGTCCAAACATGGGGATTGAGGCTCCTGCGACGTGTTCGAGCACCAATGATCATAGGAGAAGAGCGTCCTGTCTCCTGAGAGGTTCGTTACAAAAATTGATAACCTGCCATCCCGCTAGAATTTCCACTCAAGGCTAAACCTTGAGCCAAGGGATAGCTCAAGCTCACTTTCCAGACCCAGCACCTAGAGTCCGGCATTTATAGATCCAGGCGATGACTGATTTGCTTGAGCAGGTGTTTGCGGTCTTGGTAGTCCGGCAACAGGGATCCCACACAAGCCCAAAACTGGCGGGAATGGTTCAGATGTCTAAGGTGGCAGAGTTCGTGAACCACCACATAATCCAACACCTGGAGGGGAGCCATCATAATCCGCCAGTTAAAGCGCAGCTCTCCTTTGGTGTTGCAACTGCCCCAGCGTTTGCGGGGATTGCGAATCAAAACCGGTGGCATGCCCACCCCTAGCTGATGGCGATAGTGCTCCACCCGCTGAGGAATTACCACCTGAGCTTGGGCCACATACCACTCTGAGATCAAGGCTTTAACCACATGGGCTTCACCATTGGGCACCAGCAGTATCCCAGCCTCCCTCCGGATTGCTGCTCCTGCTGGATCCCGTTGCAACTGAAGGGGATCCCCCAGATACAAGAACATCTCCCCATCGGCAAAAGTGCGGGGTAGGGGCAGAGGCCGTTCCGCTAACTCCGCCTGTTTACGCCGGATCCAGTCCCGATGCTCAAAGACCAGGGCCTCTACTTTGGCCAAAGGGATCCCAGTGGGGCAACGAACGGTCACCCCCTCCCGCGACACCTGTAGCGAGACCGTTGTCCGCCGTGGACTGCACACCACCTGATAGGTCATGGCCACCTCGTGCTGGTGTGAAATGCCCATCCCAGATCTGGACACAACCGGGATCCTCAATCCAGGACAGGTTCTTGAACTGATGAGCGGGACTCAAGGGGCAAACCACATTGCGCCTGTTGTCGCAGCAGATGGTCACAGAGCACCAACGCCACCATGGCTTCTACCATTGGTACTGCCCGTGGCAACACACACGGATCATGTCGCCCCTTCGCCGCTAGAGTAGTCTCTTGCCCATCCTTGGTCACCGTCTGTTGTGCTTGGCGAATGGTGGCGGTGGGTTTGAAGGCCACCCGCAAGAGGATGTCTTCACCATTGGAGATGCCCCCCTGAATGCCACCAGAGCGGTTGGTGGCGGTGTGCCAGGTGCCATCGGATCCCATGACAAACTCGTCGTTGTGCTGTTTGCCGGTCAAGTAAGTGCCGCCAAAACCAGATCCAATCTCAAAGCCTTTGCTGGCTGGCAACGACATCACCGCCTTGGCCAAATCCGCCTCCAGTTTGTCGAATACCGGGGATCCCAGCCCACGAGGGACACGACGGGCCACACAGGCCACCACTCCCCCCAGCGAGTCACCATCTTTGCCCGCTTGTTCGATATGGCGGATCATCTCCAGGGCTGTGTCTGGATCGGGACAGCGGACTGGGTTGGCCTCAATTTGCTCCAGGGTGACAGTATCAGGATCGATCTCGGCCTCTAGGTGATGTACCCTCTGCACGTAGGCCAAAATTTCCACCCCGGCCACCTGATGCAAGATCTTTTTGGCGATGGCTCCTGCCGCCACTCGGCCAATGGTTTCCCGCGCCGAAGCCCGTCCGCCCCCCTGCCAGTTGCGGATCCCGTATTTGGCATCGTAGGTAGCATCAGCATGGGAGGGGCGAAAGGCCGTCTCCATTTCTGTGTAGTCTTGCGAGCGGGCGTCTTTGTTTCGCACCATGATGTGGATCGGGGTGCCGGTGGTCATACCCTCAAACAGACCGGAGGTAATCTCGCAGGCATCGGCTTCCTTGCGGGGGGTGGTGATGTGGCTCTGTCCAGGGCGACGGCGATCCAGCTCCACCTGAATATCGGCTTCCGATAAGGAAATGCGCGGGGGACAGCCATCCACAATCACCCCAACTGCTCCCCCATGCGATTCGCCATAGGTGGTGATGCCAAACATCACCCCAAAAGAGTTGCCATTTGCCATAACCGTTGCCGCCGGGATCCGGGATGATGGAGCAACCCACAGGATACACCAGCTTGCCGACAATATTGCCATCCATGATCTACGGCTCTTTGATTGGGTGAATGGCGGAACGACTGGCAGCTTGATCTTTTCTTTACAAATCAGCTCTAATTGTGTTAGAGATGCCCAGAAGTTTCTGGATCAAGAGTTGGAGATGCTTTCATGTCCTACCATCGGCTGCATGGATTTGCCCTATTGATGTTGTGCCTAGCACTTTTACCCGCTTGTTCCTCAGAGATGGAGTTCAGTTTTGAGGCTGGATCCGGTGAATACCAGCCACTGGATGAAGCAGAGTTTGTAGCTCGTTTTGATCTCCTGCCAGACCTGGATCCCGCTGAAATTGGCATCCAAATGTTGCAGGGCTATCGTCTTGAAACAGAAGGACGGCGGGGCGAAAGCTTGGTCATCCGATATCCTGAGCCTGATCAAGCAGAGCTGAGAGTGACTGTGGAGGGGTTAGGGGACGATTCCATTCAGGATCAACGCTACCGGATAGAGATGACTCGTTCCGAGGCGAACTGGCAGATTGAATCCATTGGGATCCAGGTGAGATGTAGGGCCGAACGTGGTCATCAAAACTGGTCGCCGGATCCCTGTCTATAGAGTGGGTTCACAGTCATGAACCACCGGGATCCCTGAACTGCCTCTCAGCAAATCAAACCGATGAGAATAGTCCTGATATAAGTCTGTAGTAAATTTACGGCTTCTAGCTTCTAAAAGAACCCACGTTAGTTTCCGACTCAATCCAACAGGGATCCAAGAAATAGTCACAGAACCCTTACGTATAAAGGATCCTGGGGCTGTAATTACTTATAGTTACTCGTGAAATGGGTCGGGAGGGATTCGAACCCTCGACCAGTCGGTTAAAAGCCGAATGCAAAATCCTTGTACCATAGGGATCCTAGCCCTCATGCCCTCGCAGGATATAACTATGATATAAGTTTGCCCTGTTTGCAGCCCCTAGCCCTATGGGTGGCTATCTAGTCAAGTTCTAATAGTCATTTAATATAAAAAATTAAATAATTTATATTCAATCCCATACTTCAAATCATATAAATGATCCTTATTACCAACCTTCAGAGGGTGATATAAGTCTGATATAAGTCACAGCCCAAAACCTGCAATTTAGCCTCAGGCAAGCATCAAAGGATATATCCTTACTTATCTGGACTTAACTAATTTGTATGATTATTGGATCCTAACTTAGTTACCATATATTCTCGTTCCTAGTTAAATGACCTTAAAGCGTTTTTATTGCCAAAACCCACGGAACCTCTCAACCGCTCTACCACACCCGCTCACCTCTAGAGCCACCTAGAATCGCCTCTCAGCCACCGCTCAGCCAATCCTGCGAGAATCCTTGCTCCCCTCGCTCCAACCCAGCTAAGCTCAACCCAAGTTTTATGTGAAGTCTTATCCCAAGCCATATCCTCTCTGTCCCTCTCACCCGTTCCCAAAGTGAGAGGGTTTTTTGTGCTGTTTCTACTCACACATTGCTTCTCTCAGTGGCCGTTTCTAGCCCCATCTATGCCTCTCTACACCTCAATCTAGGCTCTGATACCCCTAACCGTTCTCACTGCCCCTAGAGTCAAACAAATAACGGCTCTAGAGGGTCTTTAAGGATCCCAAAACCTACACGCCAACAATTAAAAACCCCTAAGATGAGAGTTACCAGCAACTCAACTTAGGGGTTTAATATGTCAGTCAACACCTGTGCTGATCGTAGCACATTTCGGTTAGTAGTAGCAACCAACAACACACTCAGACTGCTCAAGTATCTAATATACATTTCCGAGTATGAGTCTGATAGATTCCACAAGGTTAATAAAGAGATAAGAGCTTGCAGAAACAACTATATCAAGCATGGTAGATCCAACTGTGGTAACTCATTTTGTCTCTTATGCCAAAGCAAGAAATTAAATCACCTAAGAGCTAAACTTAACTCCACACTACTAACCTACTTAACTAAAGATCCTATAGAGTCTAAATCAATAATCAGTGTAACCCTCACAGTCAAGTCATGTGAACCAAAGGATATCAGATCAACACTAGATCAACTGAATCAAGCTATAGTCACACTCTGTAGGCGTAAGTCATTCCCTGTCACTGGTTACTTTAGAAATAATGAACTAACTTTCAATAAGAATCCTAAGTCAGATTTCTATGGTCTATGTCATCCCCACAGTCACACACTGTTAGCTGTAGATACCAGTGACCCAAAAGCTAGATCATTCTGGAGTAAGGATCAAACCCTTTACCTACGGCAAGAGTTCCAAAAACTGCTCAACCTAGATTACTTACCAGACATCGATTATAAGACGGTACTCACTGGGAATGATGTAGGTTATCTACTTACCAGGATGGATATGACTGGATGTAAGTCACTGGAACAATACAAGAAACACTTAACAAAGGATCCCAATGGCTACTACTCATCCCCCATCACTAGAGAGTCAGATACCTTTGCAACAGCAAGTTACCTTACTAAGCAATCGACTAAAGCCTTGTGGATACCTGAGAGTGGTTTTGTTAAAGATATCCATGCAGATATTATGTATAACCTACTTACCACACTAGACCACCTACAACTACATTCCTCTAGTGGTTCACTGGAACTACCTACCAACAAACAAGTCAAAACCATTAAAGATTTTATTTAATCGGATCTCTTAATCGAATCTCTTAATCGCAAAATACCCCCCCTGCTACTGCCCCATAGGGTAAAACTCAACCGTCTGCATCTTACGCTAAGCATTTTTACTCACTCTCTCCCTATGGCCGCTGTTTGCCTCTCTAAGGCTTGCTACTCTCTCCCCTCACTGGGACACATTTTTTAGATTCCCTTGACACCTGTAGCCCCTCTGGGCTATTTGCGCACGCGCACATTCCTCTTTCTTGGTATCTATAGGGTATTACTCCACCGTTTCCACTCACCAACCCCAACACCACTACTTCTCACTGCTGCTACCGTGTAGAACTCCACTTTCTAGGAGCAAGACAGAGCTATATTTTCAATATCACCTCTCTAATCACCTTCAATCACATCACTGACATACATCTGGATCCCAATAGTTGATCCACAGTAGATCCATATACCTACCTCAGTACCTTTACATCTCTAAAGTAGTTCTCTTATAGTCCCATTTCGGTACAAGACTGTTTAAGCAATCCATAAATACAGTCACCTATCTAAAATCCCTCTGCCAGATCACATACTTTGATCTGTATAACTTTAGAACTACTGCTGTGTTTTTACAGAAAAAGTATAGATATTGATCATCCATACTTCTATCTTTTCACTACAACTAAACAGAAAAATTACTATCTTGAAATCCGCAACAGAACCGATCCACTACCCAGATCTTTACCCCCCTACCCCCTACTACTCCCATGAGCAGAATCAACCCTACTAACTGGATCTCCCTAAGTGAACTATCCAAGCTCTCAGGTTTAACCCTTGGAGCATTACACAACAGGGTAAACAGACGAAAACTAAAGAAAACTACTTATCGTGGTTTAA
Source organism: Synechococcaceae cyanobacterium SM2_3_2 (assembly GCA_012031565.1). Taxonomy (GTDB): domain Bacteria; phylum Cyanobacteriota; class Cyanobacteriia; order Thermostichales; family Thermostichaceae; genus JAAUUM01. Next base: position 41 of record JAAUUM010000168.1, on the reverse strand, counting down.
CTTGTATCAGATCAAAAGATGCAATGCACATACTAGAAAGG
>JAAUUM010000017.1 GCA_012031565.1 Synechococcaceae cyanobacterium SM2_3_2 | reverse complement strand
GCTTCTGCCCTAAAGCTGCCTCAAACCTATGTTCTCTTGGCGGGGATCAGTGTGGGGCTATGGGGATCCTGATTGTGATGGCGGGATCCCGTGGGCTGGTTTTGCTCGGGGGCGGGCTGGTCAGTGCTGGCATGATGGCCAGTTGGCTGCGGCAGATTGAGCCAGAAGGGCCATCCGCTAATTTGTTGGTTGCAGAGGTTTTTCAGACCTATCTGCGCCTACATCAAGCTTTGATTCCGGCGGGCTTTAAGTCCACTTGGGATGCGGCGGTGGAGGTGGCTCAAGAAGCCCAAGCTTCAGCGGCAAGCATTGGAGAACGGTGTCCTGATGTGATCTCCGACCTGTTACAGGTGCTCTATGGCATGGTGGCTCTCCTGGAGCAGATCGCCCGCTCTGGCCAAGCCCTTGATCAAGTGGAAACTGCTGCCTATCGTCAGATGACCCAAGAGCGGATCCAAGCGAGTTTGCAGGGGTTACAAAAGACTCAAGCTCAACTGCAAACGTTACAAGATCAAGTGGTGCTTTCAGCCTTGGATCCCGCTATGTCAGGGCATACCGTATCCTTGCCGCTCCGCTTGCAGGATCTGGTCTCGATGCAGCAAGATTTGCTCCACAATGGTTCATCCCCCAGCCCAAAAACCTCACCGGATTAAGCGATGCCCACCACCACTCTTTCCTGCTCCTGTCTCCATCGCCTCGCACTGGGATCCCTTTTTGTCATGGCACTGGGATCCTGTGGCTTGATCAACAGAGTTCCCACCGTTGACTCGTTTGAATCTGCCCAACAGGCACTAGAGGGATCCGTTCTGCCCAAAATCAACCTACGCGAAGAGTATGTGGATAGGGCCGTTGCGGCCCGCTATTCAGTCGATACGATTGAGGAACCATTGCCCTCTATCGACGATTTCCCCCTCTATGGGGCGCAACCCAGTCGGATCCCAACACCGTCACCCTCGAGATCTTGACCTCCAGCGAAAAGGCCAATGTCAGCCGCCAAAATGAGCGCTGGCTGGTGGATGTGGCCGAACGGTTTAACCAACAAGCCTTCACCCTGGACTCCGGTGAACAAATCCAAGTGGGAATCCGCCAAATTGCCTCCGGCACAGCCGCTCGCCTATTGATCGCGGGGGAGGTCGATTCAGTGGGCTACTCTCCCTCCAATGACTTTTGGGTGGCGATGATCGAGGATGCCGGGGTCGAGACCATCCCTGTAGTGCCCAGGCTGGTGCCCAATACCGCTGGCTGGGTGGTGCAAAAAGAGGTCTATGATCGCTTAGCCGCTGAAGGGGATGTCAGCTTTGATGGTCTGTTGGGGCAGATTTTAGCGGGCACAGTCTCGGTGGGCTATCCCAATCCCTACTCCAGCTCCACCTCCTTAAATCTGCTCTACACCCTGTTTTGGGGAGCGGCGGGACACCAAGAGTCTGGGGATCCCTTGACTCTATTGGATCTAGAGTCGCCAGCCGTTAATTCTGTCTTTAATGCCTTTCAACAGCAGGTGTTGATCTCCACCACCACTACCCTTGATTTGCAGGAGATCTTCATTCGGGATCCCGATCAATTGCAGGCTTTTCCGTTGGAGTACCAAAACTTTCAAACGTTAGTCACCCTGCCAGGGTTTAGCGATGTGGAGTTTATTCCCTTTGGGATCCCCCATAACAATCCCTTGGTGGGCTTTGGCTGGAATAATCCAGACGAGCAAGCGGCGTTGGAGCAATTTGGCGACTATGCCAGCTCTCCGGCGATGCAAGCTCTGGCGGTGGAACAGGGCTTTGTGGAAACCCCCTATCTGACTCAGGTGGAGCAACATCCCCCCTTGCCCAATGGCGAGATCTTGACCGCCGCCCAAACCTATTGGAAAGGCCAAAAAGATGCGGGCCGCACCGTCTACATGATGATCGTGGTGGATGTGAGTGGATCCATGAGTGGATCCCCCCTTACCGCCGTCAAAGAGGGGCTCAGGGTGGCCAGTACCGAAATCAATATCGGGAATCATGTGGGCCTGATCGCCTTCAATGAAACCCCCACCTACCTGTTGCCGTTGGCGCCCTTCGATGTCCCCCATCATCAGAGCTTTTTGGCCGCCATCGACAGCCTGCGGGCGGATGGTCTCACCGCCACCTATGACGCCACAATGGTTGCCCTATCGGATTTGATGACCCAGGCCAGCCAGGATCCCAATGGTCGTTATTACCTCTTGTTGCTCAGTGATGGCGAGACCAATCGCGGTTTTCGCCTCAATCAAATCAGCTCAATTTTAGAAAATAGCAATGTGCGGATCTATCCGATTGCCTATGGTGATGGAGCCAATCGTACAGAATTAGAATCCATTGCTGCCCTGCGAGAATCCACCGTCCAAGTGGGCACTGTGGATAATGTCCAAACACTGTTAAAAGGCTTGTTACAGACCAATCGTAGACCATCTTTTTTGCTATCCAAACCTATTTGTTGACCAAACCTAAATGAGGATGAGCTTAGATGAGCCGATTAAATCGGGCTGTGGTCACCATCTTGGGGTTGGGGGCCATCGGGTTTGGCCTCGTGGGTTATGGCGTCCGCACGTTTCTAACCCCCTCGGTAGTGGTGGTGATTGACCAAAGCTATTGCCCGCCCGATCAATGGGCTGCTGTAGTCAGTCGCTATCAATCGCTGTATCAACAAAACCAGCGGCATCAGATCCAGATCGAGCAGGTGATCGTCTTCAATAGTTTGAGTCAGACCAGCTTGGATCCCTTGCCATCCCCCAACCAGATCGCCGCCATCAACACCTTTGGTCGCCCTGCCCCAGAGCGGGAAGCTAGTCTCATAGCCCCCCATAGCAATGCTGAACTTCTCAGTTGCGGTGGCTGATGATCTGACCGACGGGATCCCTATTCTCCATGACCGGGCAAGCAATCGGGCACCCTTTAGAATAGAACTAGAGAACTCTTGCCCCCATGACTTGTCTTTATGCTCACTCTGGAACAACTTGCCGCCGAAGCTCAAACCTGTGCCCAACAACTGGGGATCCCTCAGTACGACATCTATGGAGCCACCATCGACGAAACCAGCGTCCAAGTGGATCGGGGATCCCCGAAGCAAGTCAAGGCATCAAATCGCTCTAGCGTCATCGTCCGGGTTTGGAACGAGGCAGGCACCGTTGGGGTAACCTCCACCACCGATGTGGATCCCCGTGGGTTGGCCTTGGCTCTCCAGACCGCCCAGGAAGCCAGCGTTTTTGGGGTGGTGGATCATGTGCCGGGATTCAGCCCCGAGGCCACCGCACCCTTGCCCGCATCTGTCGCCACCACCAATGCCAAAGCGCCCCAGGCTCCTGCTGCCGACCTGTTGGCTCAACTGGTGGAGGCCGAAAGCCAACTGCTCAAGGCCCATCCCGCCATCAAAGGGGTGCCCTACAACGGACTGGCCCAGCGGGATATCGACCGCTTTTATCTCAATAGCCAGGGATCCCTGCGCCAAGAGGGACACTCCATCACCTCTCTGTATCTCTACAGCCGCACCGAGCAGGATGGCCGTAAACCCCGCAGCGCCGGAGCCATGCGCCTCAGCCCCACCCTCGCAGGTCTCGATGTGGCCGGGTGTCTGCAAGAGGCTGCCGAAAAAACCATCAGCCACCTCAATTACGACAAGATCCCAACGGGTAAATACACCGTCGTCTTTTCGCCGGAAGCCTTTTTGAGCTTGCTGGGGGCATTCTCCAATCTGTTCAATGCCCAAAGCATTCTGGATCGGCAAAGCTTGTCCACCCCTGACTCGCTGGGATCCACCCTAGCCAGCCCCCTGCTGTCGGTGGCCGATGATGCCCGCCATCCCGACCACATTGGCGGCATTTCCTTTGATGGAGAAGGTACACCCACCCGTCGGGTGCAGCTGATTCAAGCGGGGGTGCTCCAGACGTTTTTGCATAGCTCTGTCACCGCCAAACGGATGGGAGCTGATCCCACGGGCCATGCCAATATTGGGGCCAAAGTGACGGTCAGCCCCCACTTCTTTCATGTCTATGCGGCTGAGGGTCAAAGTGCGGCAGCAGGATCGGAACCAGGATCCACGACCGACCATAACCTCGACACCGCTGTAGACGTGATCTTAATCGACGATTTGCACGCCCTTCATGCCGGTGTCAAAGCCACCCAGGGATCCTTTTCCTTGCCGTTTGATGGCTGGCGGCTCCAGTCGGGGCAACGCACCAGCATCGAGTCAGCCACGGTGGCTGGAGATTTCCGTGATCTGCTTCAGGCCATCACTCATGTGGATCCCGTTGCAGTGGTGACGCCGGGTGGCATCTGTCCCCACATTTGGGTGGATGGCTTATCTATCACGGGCGAATAGCTGTGCGGGCAGGCTGATTAAGCAAGCGGGTTCAAGTCTATCTTCATCAAGCCCTCACTGGTCTCAACCCCTGATTGAGGGAGTATGGGCAAGGTGATATAAAACTGGCTACCCTGGCCTAATCCCTTCGATTCCGCCCAGATCTGCCCCTTCATCCCTTTGACAATCAGACGAGAGATGGCCAATCCCAGCCCTGTGCCACCCACCGAACGGCGCAGGGATCCCTCGGCTTGATAAAAGCGTTCAAAGATCGCTTGCACCCGGTCTGGCTCGATGCCCCGCCCATCATCGGTAACGGTGATTTTGATGTGAGGGGATGACGGCTCGGCATAGCCATTGGTCTGGGGTTGGAGCAGGGAATCTGGCCCTGAATCCAGCTCTACTTGGATCCCGATATGACCGTTGGGGCCGCTAAATTTGCAGGCATTATCCAGCAGTTTCCGCAAGACCTCCACCAGCCATTCCCCATCCGCCTCAATCAGGGGCAGATCCTCGGCATAGGTGATCTCGATGGTGGGCAAGGTCTCTCGGCGACGGCGGGCGTTGATCGAGCTAACCGAAAGCTCCACACATTCCACCGCTGAAATCGGCTCCATATGCCACTGGATCCGGCCACTTTCCAGCTTAGAAAGGGTGAGAAAATCCTGGACTAATTGCCGCAATCGTCCGGCATCTTGTAGGGCTGTATCGATCATTTCCTGCCGAAGTTCCAGCGGCATATCTGGATCCGTGGCCAAAGATTCTAGACACACTTGAATAGTAGATAATGGCGTCCGCAATTCGTGGCCTGTGACGGCGATCAGATCACTTTTGGCTTTGTCCAATGCCTCCAATTGATGATTCAGCTCATCCATATGTTGAAAGGCTTCCGCCTGGATCAGGGCTACCCCCACCTGCAAGCCAATCGCCTCAGCCAACTCCACCACTGGTTCTGGCCATAGCTGCGGATCCTGATGATGCAATTCCAGCAGCCCCAGCAGTCGCCCTTGATAAAAGATCGGCACCACCAACCAGGCTCGAATGGGAGGATCGATGCCAAAGCGGGGATCCTGGGCCAAGGCCGGATGCTGAGCGGTATCCTCGCAGACCACCACCTCTGCGGTGGCCATCGCTTGAACAAGGAGGGGATTATCCGCCACCAGCCAGCGGCGACCCCGCAAACTGGGAGCAGCCGGGGCATGATACTCCTGAGTAATCACCACATAGGGCTGTTGCCGTTCACAGCGGTAGATCAGGCAACGACAGGCGGATGTGGCCTTGCCCAACTCTTGAGCCGCCGTCTCCAACACCCCCTCAGGATCCAAGGAGCGGCGAATGGCATTGCTGATCCGGTTGACCAGCCGCTCTTTTCGCTCTTGCAGTTGAATGGCTTGATAGGTGCGCCGCAGTTTGTATTGACCCGCTTGCAGGTAGGTTACCAGCCGCTCGGCAAAGGGAGCTGGGTTGATCTGGATCCCCTGTGGATCCTGCTGCTTGATCTGGTCGATATGGCGTTTCACCTGGGTCACTGTCTTGGCCAAATCAGGCCGATAGCGCCGCACCCGTTGTAGGAGTCCGGTGGCTGCCGCCAGCCCAATGGTGGGTTCAAAAGACCAAATCCCCTCAAACTGTCGCCCTGCATCCGCATCCCGCACCATCATGTCCTCGGGGGATCCCTGCCGTTGAATCCGTTCCCGACAGATCAGACAAGCCGTGTAGGAATCCCCAATCACCACCAAATGCCACTCTTGGGTGAGGGGATCCTCAGCATCCAGGCCCACCAAGTGCAAGGGGGAAGTTCCCTGAAAAAACTCCGTCTCAGGGGCCGCTAAGACAAACACCTGACGGGCGACCGCTGCGATCTTCTGGTATCGTCGGGCTTCTTGGCGGTAATAGCGTTCCTTCTGAAAGTTAGCAAACACAATCGGATGTTCGCTTCCCGATAGCACTTGATCTTCGATGGCATGGCTGAGGGCCACCAGCGATGATTTGAAATAAACCTGAGTATGCAAATGGGGCACCGCCGCCAGTACATCTGACAGCAATGAGGTGGGATCCTGGCGAGCAGAGACAGTCATAAATCAAGTGGTCGGCAGGCCGGATACCCTAGAAAAGTGGCAAGTCAATAAACCGTCAGAGTATCAGTTATGAGCTTTATGAAATATGAGCTTTATGAAATATGAGCTTTATGAAACCAGCAGCCCACCAGGGTAACCTCCCACCAGTTCACCAGGATGAGATCTGGGATGAGATTGGGGCTGACATTAAGCTCTACAGGCAAGCTAGAGGTCTCTACTTTATCTGAGCTTACGAACGGGGAGGCTAGGATCCTATCGTTATGAAGAAACGTAAAGATGAAGAAACGTAAAGCACTTTTCGGCCAACCGCAGGGATCCCTGAGTGCTCTGGCTCGGCAGCGACTGGGGGCAGGTCTGGCAGCAATCACCCTGGTGGGAATCGCCGGGATCCTTGGGGTGCGGAGCGTCAAGGCTAGCTGGCCCCCTGATTTGTATGCGGCTGTGGTGGAGAATCACCAGTTGGCGGTACGGCTCATGCTGCGCCAATCGGCCAATCCCCTGGTTCTAGACGAGTATGGCCGCTCGTTGCTGGCTTATGCCCCCTCGGGTGGGATTGCCCGTCTACTGATTGAGGCGGGGGTGGATGTCAATCAACCGGAGACCAATGGGGCTTTGCCGCTGCATCATGCGGCTCGGCATGGTCGCTATGGGGTGGCTCAGGCGTTGGTGGAGGCGGGGGCCGATATTTCCGCTCGGTTTGGGGCGGGGGGCACCGCACTGCATTTTGCCGTCTGGCAGGGGGATCCCCAACTGGTGACTTTATTGTTAGAGCAGGGGGCGGTGGCGGATGACCCAGATGGCTATGGCAGTACGCCGATCTATTTGGCCCAACTGCGGGAGCATACGCATCTCTATGGGCTGTTGGAGCAGTATCGCTAAGGGTGGAGCCAGCCCTCGCAAGATCCCGTTTACCTCAGAAAGGGATCCCGCTGTGTTCTAATGGGGATGCTTTATTCACCCTCACCTCAAGCTCTTTACCCCAAACGACCCTATGCAAGTGCTGATTGTGGGATCCGGTGGACGTGAGCACGCTCTCGCCTGGAAGCTGGCTCAGTCGCCCTCCATCACCCATATCTATTGCGCCCCAGGCAACGGAGGTATGCGCCAGACCCCCAAATGTCAGTTGGTGCCAATGTCAGCAGATGATCTGGAGGGATTGCTGCGATTTGCCACTGTCCAGGGCATTGGTCTGACGGTGGTGGGGCCTGAGATCCCCTTGGTGGCTGGCATTGTGGATCGGTTTCAGGCGGCTCGATTGCCCATCTTTGGGCCGACCCAGGCTGCTGCTCAGATCGAAGGCAGCAAAGCATGGGCCAAAGCCCTGATGCAGGAGGCCGGGATCCCGACCGCCTCCTACCAAGTGTTTGAGGATAAGGCTGCCGCGCTGGTCTATCTAGAAACTCAGCCCTTGCCGGTGGTGGTCAAAGCTGATGGACTAGCGGCAGGGAAAGGTGTGACGGTGGCCCAGACTCTGGCGGAAGCCTGCGAGGCGGTAGAGGGGCTGTTTGCCGCTAGCCCAGGGCAATCGGTGGTGATCGAGTCCTTTTTGCCGGGAGAGGAGATCTCAGTCTTGGCCCTCTGTGATGGGGAGATCTGTCGCCCTCTCTTGCCCATTCAAGACCATAAGAGGGTAGGAGAACAGGACACCGGAGCCAATACCGGCGGGATGGGAGCCTTTGGCCCGGTGCATCGGGTGGTGTCACCATCTCAGATGGCGGTGATCCAAGCCCAGATTTTGGATCCCACTCTGGCCGCACTCAAACAGCGAGGCATCTTGTATCAAGGGGTGCTCTACGCTGGGTTGATGATCTCCCCAGATGGGGATCCCGTGGTGTTGGAGTTTAACTGCCGCTTTGGGGATCCCGAAACTCAGGTGTTGATGCCGCTGCTGGACACCCCGCTGGAGGAGCTGTTGCTGGCCTGTGTGCAGGGGCGGCTGGAGTCGGTGAACTTGAAGTGGCGACCGGGCATGGCGGCTTGTGTGGTCATGGCAGCGGCGGGCTATCCCGGATCCTATGAGCGGGGCAAGCCAATCGTCGGACTGGAGGCTGCCACCACCACATCCGATCAACTGGCCATCTTTCACGCTGGCACCCGAACGGTGTTTCCCCCCATGCAATTGGGCCGACCCACGGTGCCTCAGTTGGTGACAGATGGAGGACGAGTCCTTTGTCTATCGGGCTGGGGGGACTCTCTGTCAGAAGCTTTGGATCGGGCTTACGCTGGTGTCAAAGAAGTTAAGTTTGAGGGATCCCACTACCGCTCTGATATCGGCTGGCGGGAGCTGGCAGCTCAGAATCTGATACCGGGATCCCACTGATCAAATGAAGTTGATTGAAGTTGATCAAATGAATTGGTTCAATCAGGAGCAACATCTGGCGCAGACTAGAATAGGAAACGCATCAGATGGCACTCAGTGGATGGACTCGGATCCCAATGGTTAATTGCTCTCGTTTGAATCTCCGCAATCACCTGCTTATCCTATTGGCTCCACTGGCATTGGCTCCACTGGCCCGATCAAAGCGACTCTCTCGTTTTTCACTAGCCTTGGCGCTGATAGCTCTGGGGCTGGGATGGCAGAGGATCCCGGCATCGGCTCAACTGCGCTTGGTACCAGAGGCGACGGAGCAGGTCTACGCCAAAATGCCCCAACTCCCCCGTGGCAGCGACTATACCCCCACCAGCGATGCAGTGGGGCAAGGAGAAAGCACCTTAGTCCAACGCATGATGCAGTACCATTTGCAGCTAGCAGGCCGACCTGCCACCAGCCGACTAGATTGGCGGTTGACCCTGGCAGATTATCTGGATATCAATGAACCGATGCTGGCCCAACGTTATCCAGGGGCGACGAGCTTGGATCCCAGTCCCTACAATGATGACAAAGCCGCAATCCAAAGTCTTAGCCGTCGAGAACGCTACGACCTAGTTGACGCTTTAGTGACTTCATTTGGGGGGGATCCAACCCCAGGTGTGCTCTATATCCCTGACTTATCAGAGCCTAGGTCTGTAGCTCCCCCACCTGCTTCACAGGACATTCAGCTGCCTCAGCCCGGTGGAGCAGATCTACTCCGAATCAATTGAGTGTGAATCAAGTAAGTCTGAATGAATTAGTTCTGAATGAATTAGCTCTGAAACATCTATGTATTGAGCGAAAGTATTGAGCAATTTCAGCTTAAGGTATTCACCCAAGGCTGAATTCAATACTCACTTGAACCCATACCTGTCCACAATCCATTACATTTCAAATCGATTACATCTTAAGCTTTTGCCCGAAATCGACGCTTCTTCCGCCGAGCGATGGCTTTGCGCTTTTCCTTTTCGAGGGGAGTTTCAAAATGACGGTTCTTCTTCATGTCCGAGAAGATACCAGCCTTGGAAACCTGCCGCTTAAATCTCCGCAAGGCGGATTCGATATTCTCGTTCTCACCCAAAATGACCTGAGTCATACTGTCTTGTCCTCGATATAAGTACAGTCACACATCAATCTACCGGCTTGGCCTCAATTACAAGGCTCCCACTTTCTCTACCCGTTTTGGCCAGATGCAAAAAGAGGCCCCTAGCAGAAAAAGACTAAGACAGTGACACCAAATGCCACAGACAGAGCCATCCATTGCTAAAAGCCTGTTTTAGTCTTTGATATTTGAGCAGTTATAAAGCGCCATTCAGAGCCCAATCACTAGATCAGACTCTGACCAAATGCAGCGAACTTAACAAATCCTAATCTCAAGCCTAAAGCTTGAGGGTTAAGACTTGATCACGATGATCAACGGCGATCAATAACGGCCACTACCTTGGCGACGGTTGTTATCCCAGCCACCGCCACCACCGCCACCAGCACCGCCTGAGGGACGGTTGTTCTCGCGGGGACGAGCTTTATTGACCCGCAGATCACGACCCATCCATTCTGCGCCGTCTAGCGCGTCAATAGCAGCTTGCTCTTCGGCATCGGTGGCCATATCCACAAACCCAAAGCCGCGCATCCGGTTGGTTTCACGATCCACGGGCAATTGCACCCGCTTGACAGTGCCATATTCCGAAAACACTTCTGTAATATCCTGCTCAGAGGCCTGATAGGACAGATTTCCCACGTAGATTGACATCGACAACTCCATGACATGAAGAAAAGTAACGAGAATCGAGGAATCGGAGCGTGGACATCAATCTGACAGAAATCAAGCTGACCAAACCCAACGTAGCACCGAATGTCGTCTCACCTTTGCCATTATAGGTGTCTGGCCAAGCTTAGCCAAGTCTTTTGGAGTTAGATTCTTGTCGTCTTTTTGCTATTTTTGTTAAGGATTGAGAGTGACTCCTGATGCATCTTGGGGTAGACAGAAGATCTTTATACTATGTCAATGTGTCTATATTCACGTCTGTATTCAAATAAGAGCTTTCACTTGAGAGTTTTCACTGTTCTGGATCTGGCAAAGGATCCGCTTCATTAATCCGGCCTGTGAGGGGAGAGCTAGCGCTGGCGTAAGACTTAACCGGGATCCGTCCTGCTTGATGGGCCAACCGCCCTGCCTCAGCCGCCATCGCCATTGCTCGTCCCATTACTGCCGGTTCAGTGGCCTGGGCAATAGCCGTGTTGATCAAAAGGGCATCTGCCCCCAGCTCCATCGCCTGTGCCGCCTCAGAGGGCACGCCAATGCCAGCATCCACCACCACGGGTACGCTGGCCTGCTCAACAATGATGCGAATGGCGGCGGCAGATTGTAGCCCTTGTCCCGAGCCAATCGGGGATCCCAGTGGCATCACAGTGGCGCAACCGATCTCCTGTAACCGCAGAGCCAGTTGAGGATCAGCATTGATGTAGGGCAAAACCGTAAAACCTTCGGCAATCAGTTGCTTGGCCGCCTCAAAGGTGCCAATGGGATCCGGCAAGAGATAGCGGGCATCGCTGATCACCTCTAATTTGACAAAAGAATTGTCCATTTGCCCCAACACCGATTGGGCCATCTCCCGGCCCAGGCGAGCCACTCGAATGGCATCTTCGGCAGTCTTGCATCCAGCAGTATTGGGCAGCAGCCAGAGCTTCGACCAGTCCAGCGCTTCAAGCAGACCGATATGCCCCGGAGCTTGGGTCTGGATCCGCCGAATCGCCACGGTGACAATCTCACAGCCGCTAGCGGCGATCGCCTCCTGCATCTGCTCCATACTGCGATATTTGCCCGTGCCCACCATGAGCCGAGATCGAAATGCCCGCCCGCCAATCACCAAAGGATGGGGATCCGTCGTTGGGGTGGGGGAAGTCAAAGAAAGGGAGGGAGCCATCTGAGTCTGAGTCATGGTGATGAAATAGTGATGAAACGGAGGGAATAAAGGAATAGGTGGGGATGATCAACACTTGATTGAGCTGAATCAGCCCTCAGCTGGCCTAGTCAAGAGCTTTTAATCAGGCTGTACATCAAGCTTTGCAAGTAATGTCACTGAGGATAAAGCTCCAGAGTCTACAAATCGTTGCAAATGGCCAAAATTACGGACTCAGGGGAGATGATAGTCCCTATCCTGCCCTTTTTTAGATCACTCAGGTCTTAGATGACTCCGTTAAATAACTCAGGTTATGCACGTATGCTTGTGCTCTGCTTGCTGCCTGATGTCTGCTTGCTGCCTGATGATTGAACTCCCAATAAATTCATTGTAATCGTGAGCTGTGACTCAGACTGCCCCGTCCTCACCCTTGCCTCTGAGCTTGTCAATCTTGGAGCAGGTCTTTGGGATCCCTTATTTTCGGCACTCGCCGGAGGGAGATTTATTGGATGAACTGGTAGGGACGATCTTGTCGCAAAACACCAGCGATACCAATAGTCGTCGGGCTTTCAGGGCGCTTAAACAGCGATATGCCACTTGGGAGAGTGTTCTTAACGCGGATCCCGATCACCTGGAGGAAACGATTCGTGGGGGAGGGCTGGCTGCCATCAAGAGCCGCCGGATCCAGATCATTCTGAAAGAGATTCAAGAACGGGAAGGATCCCTGAGTCTGCACCGACTGGGTGCTCTCCCCAATCAAGAGGGGATGGACTATCTGCTCTCGCTTAATGGGGTGGGGTGCAAGACTGCTGCCTGTGTGTTGATGTTTGGCTTGGGGCGCGATCTCTGTCCGGTGGACACTCATGTTCATCGGGTCGCTAATCGTCTTGGCTGGGTCAAAACTCGTCAGCCCGATCAAACCTATGGCGCTTTACAAGATCAGATCCCAGTGGGTAAAGCCTACAGCCTACACATCAATCTGATCCGTTTGGGCAAAACGGTTTGTACCGCTCGTCAACCCGATTGTACCCATTGTCCTTTAGCGGCTTATTGCCCATCGGCAGGCATTAGCTAAGGGGATCCCTAATGATTTTTAATCCTCGACTTTCTGTATTGTGAAAAAGTCACTTCCTAAGGTCGGAAATCGTCCTGATTCGGCTATTAAAAGTCTGCTGAATGCACTTAAAAGTGATATTTAGAGGATCCAGGGTCAAGGATATACCCGTTAAGAATACACATGCTGGAGGCAATCTGGAAGGCTCATAACCCCTGCATGGCCGCTCGGGTAGCGGAGGCAATCCCCTGGTCGGTGGCGCGGGGAATGTGAAAATAGCGTCCGCCCCCCACTTGGGCCAATTCTGCTGTGAAGCCCGAGGTGACAAATTTGCTCTGGGAATCGATCAGGAGGAACCGGATCCCTAAGGCTCGAATCCGAGTGGCGATATCCCGTAACTCTTGCTTCACATCCGGCTTGGGATCCCCCTCTTGAGCGGTGCCCAGCGACCGGCTGAGGGAGATATTACCCCGGCCATCGGTCAGCGCCACCAACATCACCTGTCCCACATCCCCCGACGATAGAGCATTTACCCCCGTGCGTACCGCCAGTGTCAACGCATGGGCAAAGGGGGATCCTCCTCCACAGGGCAAGGACTCCAGCCGTCGCCGCGCCAATTCAATCGACCGGGTGGGGGGCAACAGAATCTGAGCTTGCTCCCCCTGAAAGGAGATCAGGGCTACTTTATCCCGGTTTTGATAAGCCCCGGTCAACAACTGCAACACGGCTCCCTTGGCGGATTGCATCCGGTTGAGCGCCATCGACCCTGAGGCATCCACCACAAAGATCACCAGGGATCCCGCCTTACGAGCCAGCCGCTTGGCCCGGATATCCGGCTGCTCCACAATCACAGTGCGACCGGGATGGCGCTGGCGACGGACTTTTTGATAAGGGGCAGCAGCTCGCAGGGTGGCATCCACCGCAATGCGAGGATGGGATCCCTGAGGTAGGACGGGCTTGATATAGCGGCCCCGATCCTGGCTGTAGACCAAGCTGCGGGATCCCGATTTGCCCTGCTGATGGAGGGATTGGGCAAACATCAAGAGGTCGGGATCTAGCCAAACGCTCTCCGCCTCAAAAATGAACTCCTCTGGGATCTGGTTGGACTCAGACTCTTGTTCCGGCTGATCTGGGGTCTCGTTCTCCGAATGCTCCGGTTGTTCTGGCTCTGGGTTGTCCTGATTTTGATTACCCTGATTTTGATTGCCCTGATCTTGGGGTGGCTCGGGTGGGGGTGGCGGCGGCATTTGGTCAGGATCCAAGCGGGAGCGGGGGATCAAGACCAACTGAGCTGCCTGTTGCAGATCATCTGGATCCAAAAAGTCTCGCCCTTCCAACGCTGCCAGCGCTTTAGCCACCTTGAGGGCAAACAGCTCCCCCCGATGTCCCTGGATCTGGCCCCGAATCGCTTCTTCCACCAAATAACGAATCTGCTGTGGTTTGACCCGGACTCGCCCCAGCCATTCTCGTGCCAAGACGATTTGGGTTCTCATATCATCTAGATCGGCGGTGTATTCGGTCAGGAACTGGGCGGGGCTATCTGCAAAGCGAGACACCCGTGTCACCACCTCTAACCGATCATCGAGGGTCATCTGATTTTCGGCGGGCAACACCACCGCCATTCGGTCGAGCAAGTGGGTACGCAGGGATCCCTCTTCCGGGTTAAATGTTGCGATCAGTAGTGGACGACAAGGGTGTTCGAGGCTGATCCCCTCCCGCTCGATCCGGTTCACCCCTTCGCTCACCACGGTCAGCAATAGGTTGGCGATCTCGTCATCCAGCAGGTTGATCTCATCCACATACAGCACCCCCGGTGGGCCGCCGCCAGTAACCCTGGCTGAAAGACTGGATCCCCTGTTTTGACGGACTCGCTGACATCGATGGATCCCATCAGTCGATCGGCGGTCACCCCCAAGGGAATTTGCACAAAGGGAGCCGGAATCACCTGTTGTGGAGGGTTTGAGGTGGCGTACTGCTGCTGAGTCTCTGCTGTCCAGGTGGCAGGTTGGGCTGGATCTTCATTACACCAGGATCCCTGGATGATATCGATGGGGGGCAATAGGGCATGGATCCCTCGCGCCATCACCGATTTGGCTGTTCCCCGTCGTCCGGCAATGGCGATCCCCCCCAGACTGGGATCCACTGCCCCCAACAGCAACGCCAACTTGAGAGCTTGTTGCCCCACCACCGCCGTGATAGGAAAATCGCCACTACGAGCAAACAGGGTGGTAGACATGGGGTCAGGCAACTGCACAAAGGACAAAACAGCACGCTGGGAAGGGATCCCTAATGAGTGCTGTTCTTATTATCGGTGAACCTTTGGCTCTATCGAGGACTTTTAGTGGCAGGGCAGGGATCTGCATTGATTACCCGGCAAAAGCCAAGTCAAAATACTTAAAAAAGTTAAAAAAACCGCCTGGTTTGTAACCAAGCGGCAGATGGTGTGAGGAGTGAACGGAAACATGCGTCTCCGCTATCTCTATCATACTAGAGGGATCTAGGTCGCGGCAAAAGGGAGAATTCTTAAAAAGTCACATCGATTTATTGAGGGAACTGAGATCTGAGACAGCAACCTTAGGCAAACCTATCCAAGATGGACTGGGTGGAGACAACGTGACGATGCAGCCCCAAAGCCTTGGGATCCAGCCCCAGAGCTAAGCCCACCAGCTGGGGTAGATGCAGCACGGGCAGGGCCAAAGATCGCCCCATCACCGCTTCCACCTCAGGCTGGCGAGAGTCGAGGTTGAGATGACAGAGGGGGCAAGGGGTGACCATGCAATCGGCTCCGGCCTCGATCGCTGCTGCCAAATGGCGTCCCGCCAGCGCAAAAGATTGGCTGGGGGCATAACTGGAGATCGGCCAGCCGCAACATTGGGTGCGACCGGCATACTCCACCGGGATCCCGCCAAGGGTGGTGACTAGATTCTCGATAGCGCGAGGGTTTTGGGGGTTGTCAAATTTTTCAATATCGTAGGCCCGCAGCAGATAACAGCCATAAAAGGCGGCACATTTAAGCCCCTGGAGAGCCTTGGTGACCCGCTTTTGAATAGCATCGAGGCCATAATCCTGCACCAAGACCCAGAGCAAATGCCGCACTTCGGTGGATCCCTGATATTTTTCAGCACAGCCGCTGCTTTGACACAGCTGATGAATCTGGGCCATGTAGTCAGGATCCCGGTGAATCGCCTGTTTGAGCTTTTGATCCACCCGACCCAAGACCCCTTGACAGGTGCTGCAATGGGTCAGCATCGGCAGTCCCAGCGATTCGGCTAAAGCCAGATTGCGGGCATTGACGCTATCCTCCAGTAGCGCCGACTCTTCTTTGAAAGTCCCGGATCCACAGCAGGCAGCTTTTTTGAGTTCCACCAGCTCAATGCCCAGATGGTGAGTTACCTGGTCTGTAGACTCATACAACTCACGGCAAGCCCCCTGTGCCACACATCCGGGGTAGTAGGCGTAGCGTAACGCGGTGGAACTGGGGGAGACAGGCATGGCGACTCAGCAAAGAGAAGGAATGGTCAGGAATGATAAAAGATAGCTACTTCGCAACAGATTAGTCGATAACTCAATAGTCAAAGGCGACGCTACTGCTGCCTCAAGCCCTTTTAGTATCGATCAAAAACGGAAGAGTGATCAGAGGCGAAAAAATGTGGGATCCCGCTGAAACTGCTCCCAAGCCGACTGAATGGCCTGATCCATCTCTCTCAAAAAGCGGTCGGTGGAAAACGTCTCCGCATGAGCACGAATCAGTTGGGGATCCCACGCCTGAGCCTCCGCCTGTCGGATCCCATCGATCAAGCCCACCACGCTGGCTTCCCGAAAGCGGATCCCGGTTTTACCCGCAATCACCGTATCCTGGATCCCGCCCGCATCAAGGCCAATGACCGGACGACCACAAGCCTGCACTTCGACCGGGATAATGCCAAAGTCCTCCTCCCACGGAAAGACGAAAAAGCGGCAGTTGGCATAGAGGTATCGCAATTCTGGGCCGGATTGGTGCGGCAGAAAAGTGATTGTGGATCCCGCCATCTGTTGAAGGCGCTCCCGTTCTGGCCCCTCTCCCACCACCACCAATGGCTGCTGAAGTTGGGTA
This sequence comes from Synechococcaceae cyanobacterium SM2_3_2, assembly GCA_012031565.1. Taxonomy (GTDB): domain Bacteria; phylum Cyanobacteriota; class Cyanobacteriia; order Thermostichales; family Thermostichaceae; genus JAAUUM01. The sequence goes on along the minus strand of JAAUUM010000017.1, from coordinate 16,806 downwards.
TAAGCTTGCACCGCCCGATCGACCCGCTTGTAAGGCACCAACCGACTGACCACCAGATCATAGTCAGCACTAGGAGCCGGACTGGGCTGAAAAAAATTCACGTCTGCTGGCGGATAAATCACCTGGGCTGAGCGTTGATAGACCTGCTCGACCCGACGGCGAATGTGATGGGAATTGGCGATCAACACCTGTGGTCGCTGGGCGGCTGCAAAGTCTAGCTTTTTGAGCCAACCTAGAACACGTTGGGCTAAGGGCTGTTGCCATTTGCTCACCAACCCTCGGTCAAAATAGATCGACTCGGATCCCCAGAGATAGCGAGTGGGGGTGTGGAGATAACAAATGTGTAACCCCTGAGTTCGGATCCCTTTGGCAAAAGCATGAGAACTGGAGATAACGCAGTCGTACTCCGACAAATCAATTTTGGCAAAGGCCCACGGCATCAATGGCAGGATCCACTTCAGCCGACTGTGATAGTCGTCTTGTAATACCCCCAAAACCTTGGCCAAAGGTTGCAAAGCGGAGGGGCGAATATCTCGATCTTGCCAAAAGGTCGGTAAAGTCTGGCGAGAAAGAACGCTGGTGTGGAGGGGCGCTTGAGGACAAAGATCCCAAAGTGCGTGGGTAACCGCCTCGGATCCCCCTGCCTTGATCAGATAGTCATGTACCAGCGCGACCCGTTGGCTGCGCCATGACGGCTGAAGTGGTGGGGCTGGGCTGTCCAAACGGTGGCTCGGGCTCTTCAATCCAGACACTTCAATCCAGACAAGGGATCCATACCATCAACCACACCATACAAGTGTGGACAAGTGTGGGGCTAGACGAGGCCAACTGCTGACAGAAGAGGCTGACCCGTAAGAGCTTCCAGCACCACCCAGACCACAAAGGCGACCATAGCGATGCGGCCATTCAGCCGTTCTGCCGCTGCGGTAAACCCAAAACTGGGAGCTTCAGTCACCACTTCGGGCGGTTCTTTGGCAAATTCTTCACTGTCGTCTAACGGGCTGTCCACCTCAGCCACAGTTGGCTTGGTGCGGGCACGAGTCACTGTCGTCGCTGCCTGCTTGGATCCCAGGGCACCGCTGGCCTGCTGAGCCTGAGCATCGATGCGCTCCTTGACATACTCATAAACCTTGCGAAACTCGGGGATGGAGCGTAATTCCAAGCGGCTGCCATCTTTGAGGGTGAGAACCATATCCCCCCAGGCCCCCAGACCACGGGGCACAGTTACCACTTTGGCGATTTCTTTGTAGATCACATCAGAGCGCTCTTTGCCCCCCAACCGCCAAACACCGTCACCCGCCGATCGGTGATGCGATAGCTGACCCAGATCCGTCGTACCAGGGATCCGACAAACAGGGGTAGCCCGATCAGGGTCGCCCCCACCACAATATTGACAAGCAGATCACCAATGTGGGGTTTGCCCTCAAAAAAGACATCCTCTTTGGCTGGCATGGTTCTGGCTCCCAATAATTGCTAAGCCAATCTTAATGTTTTTCTCAGGATCCCGAAACCCCATTCTCAGGGTCAGTCAGGATCTGAGTTGAGTAATCCTGCCTTTCGGAGTAACCCCGATAATTCTTGCCGCAACTGCTCCCAGCTACAAGTCAGCATGGTACTGCGGGCGTAGATGGCGATCCACTGGTGGGGCTGTATCTGAGGTAGGAAGAGGGCAACTGCTGCCCGGATCCGCCGCTTGACCCGGTTGCGTTCCACTGCTTTGCGGCTGACCTTGCGGCTGACCACCACCGCAATTTGAGTTGGGATCCCAGCATCAGCCACAGTTTTCATGTCTCGTCTTATGTCTCGTCTTATGTCTCGTGAGGCAGGAGGTGCTAAATCCCCAAGTTGAGACTGTCTGATCGTAGAGAAACTGGTCCCAGAAAAAGTCGGCAGGCGGTCAAGCCAACCTACCGTCATCAAAGACCCTGATTTACGTCGGCCCCGTTTATAAATTAAGTCGAATGCTTGTCGATCTCGGAGCCGATGAGGATGACTCAGCACAAGGGATCCCGCTTGATATCTCTAGACGTATCTATTTATACGCATCTAACCCTTTTCAAATGAGGTAGCCCCTCTGGTTGATGCTGCCAGAGCAAGTGAAAATCAGACACCCAGACGAGCACGACCACGAGAGCGGCGACGACGAATCACCCGGCGTCCACCAGGAGTTCTCATCCGGGCTCGAAAGCCTGAGACGCGGGCGCGCTTGCGCTTGGTTCCTTCCAGAGTTCGTTTGGTCATGACTCACGCTCCATTGATGGGCGACACTAGGTGGATAAGGGGAGATGGGACTGGTAGGTAACGTACTGAGCTGATGAGGCAGTCTTTGAAAGGCTGACAGGCAAGACAACCAAGATGGCAAACACACCTGAAAACAGACCGGGATCCCTGCTACAGCCAGATTCTCCAGATCCTAGAGGCTGGATATCCCTGGAATCAAGGCCGCTACCAACCAGACGCGACTAAAAAATCTCGGCTCATCATACTAACAAACATTGTCTCGATTCGACAGGTTGGCTGATTGGGGATCTGCCGCTAAAGTATTAAGACCTTAGCTGTAAACGAGGTCTCCTCCCTCAGTGACAAGTTTTCCTTTATACCAAAATCGAGCTGTTGCCAGACTCGATCAGTCCCTATCTGGCTTTTCAGTTTCCTCCTTAGCCCCACCTGTAGTCATGCCGGACGCCCCTTTCAACAACCGCAATGACAGTCCTTGGCATGAGGTGAGGAGCAGTCTGGTGGATGCCGACCCGATCTTGCCCGAAGCCCCAACCACCCCAGATGTGATGACAGAGCTGTGGGAGCAGGTGCTGGGACATTTGCAGTTTCAACTCAGTCGTCCCACATTTGAAACGTGGATTAAGACCGCCAAGCCGCAATCGTTGACCCCAGAGCGCCTGACTGTCTCAACCCCCAACCCATTTGCGCGGGGCTGGCTGCAAAAACACTATGCCCCCGCCATCACCGAGGTGGTGCAAGCTCTGACGGGACAGCCGCTAGAGGTGGCTTTTGTGGTGGATGCCGGACAGCAGATCGACAGCCCGGAGGATGCCAAACTTCAGGATATGCCCGCCAATACAACAAACAGTACAAAGTTGGATCGGGCTAGCACGCTGCCGGTGCGGGCCGTCGATCTCAATCCCAAATATGCGTTTTCACGATTTGTGGTGGGATCCAATACCCGGATGGCTCATGCGGCGGCGCTGGCGGTGGCGGAGATGCCGGGGCGAGCCTACAATCCTCTGTTCCTCTGCGGGGGCGTGGGGTTGGGTAAGACCCACCTGATGCAGGCCATCGGTCAATATCGGCTGGAAGTGAATCCCCGGGCCAAAGTTGCCTATGTTTCCACCGAGCGATTTACCAATGATCTGATCGATGCCATCCGTCGCAACAGTATGCAGGCTTTTCGGGAACATTACCGCGATGTGGATCTGTTGTTGGTGGATGATGTGCAATTTATTGAGGGCAAAGAAAATACCCAAGAGGAGTTTTTTCACACCTTTAATACCCTGCACGAAACCGGCAAGCAGATTGTTTTGGCCGCTGACCGCTCACCCCATTTGATCCCTCGTCTACAGGATCGCCTTTGTTCGCGCTTTTCGATGGGTTTGATTGCCGAAGTCCAAGCCCCCGACATCGAAACCCGCATGGCGATCTTGCAAAAGAAAGCTGAGTATGAGGGTATGAAACTGCCCCGCGATGTGATCGAATACATTGCCTCCACCTACACCACCAACATCCGAGAGCTAGAGGGAGCCTTAATCCGAGCAGTGGCCTTTGTCTCCATCTCAGGACTGGCCATGTCGGTGGAAAATATCGAACCTATCCTCAATCCTCCCCTCGAAGCCCGCGAAATCACAGCGGCTCATGTCCTGCAAGTCATCTGTGAGGAATATGGGGTTGCCCGTGAAGATCTACTGGGATCCTCCCGCAAGCGCAGCATCAGTCAAGCCCGCCAAGTGGCCATGTATTTGATGCGTCACTACACCAAACTGAGCTTACCGAAAATCGGCGATGCCCTCGGCGGCAAAGACCACACCACCGTCTTGTATAGCTGCGAAAAAGTGACCGAGACCCAGAGGCAAAACTTGCAATTTTGTAAGCAAATTCAGCAGCTAGCCGATAAGCTGAGGATCCTAGCCAGTGAGACTAAATAGAGGCTTGCTTCTGCAACTCTAGCCTGACGGTGATGGGAGAGTAGGCGATCAATCGATTATCTAAGGCGATTATTTCTGGCGATTATTTATGGCGATTATTTCTGGGGATCCAGCTAGCATAACTAACCCTTCGCGTGCAACTCTATACGGCTGGATGGGTTTGGACTATGATCAGCGAAGTCCTACCGCGTTGGTGACTGCCGTTTTGTTTTTCTGATCTATACTTTTCGATACTTAGGGTTGAATGTGCGTGTGTGAGCAGTATGCCAGGTGGTTTCGAGTTCAGCTTGAGACATAATATCCTGGAAACTATCGAATCATGTCTAAGGCCCTAGACTGGATACTTCCAGGTCGAAGAACCACGGTAAGACGGCGCGGCGGGATAACAAGTTTTGCTCCCGCTGCCTAGGCTATTCCTGATTAGCATTGGCATCTTTAGCATTGGTCTACACTGCTTGACCCAAGACTATCAAAGCTATCAGGGATCCCGTATTCCAGAGGCTGTGCAGCAGGATGGGAGCTAGCAGGTTACGGGTGCGGCTATAGATTACCCCCAGCACCAATCCCAGCGCAGTGAGAGGCAGCAGATCTGACAGGCTTAGGTGAGCAGCAGCGAATAAAACAGCAGTGATCAAAACGGCCCCCGTCATCGGGATCCTTTGGGATAGAGATGGCAACACGAAGCCCCGAAACAAGATCTCTTCAAAGACCGGGGCACAAATCGAAACCACCAAAAAGAAGATAAATCTTGGCCCCCACCCCTGACTTTGCAGCAAGAGGGGTAAGAGCGGGTTGCCACCACCGCCAGCGGGCAAAAGTATCTGTGATAGGGCTCCGGCCACCAGTACCATCGGCATAGCGGCAAAATAAGCGCCCAAGCTCCACAGGGGCCAGGATCCCCAAAGACGCACTCGAAAGAGATCCAGCCCTGCGATAGAGGTTTCGGGCCATGTTTTGAGGGAAGGCTTTACCGAAGGGGGGCAATCCGACTCTTCGGTTCCGTCCCATGCTGGAGCTGTGTCAAGAGCTACATCTCTAGTGATTTCTGGTGTTGGATCCCCAGAGCTGGTCATCTCTTGTGGGCTAATGGGGCCTCTCTCGGTTCGGGCTACCCACACGATCAACCCCAGGCCAACTGCTGCACTGCTGAGGTAAGTCAGCAATAATTGCAAAGCTCGCTGGAGTGAACTGAGCTGTCCCGCCGGGATCCCCAACAGGCCCACATAAAGCTGGGGCACCAGCCACCCCAAACCAAAGAACCCCACAAACCAGCCCGTTAGCACCACCTGAACAGCCACCCCCGGCCAGGGCACCTGCCACTGGGATCCCACCAGAGACTGCTTGCGCCAGAGATGCCAGCCCACCCAGCCGATCAAGGTGATGATGCCAATTAAAAGGCCCAGCACCGGGATCCCGCCCACCAACAATAGCCGTGTCAGAGCTGCAATGGCCCGCTGTTCCTGCTCTTGGTTGAGGGTATTGAGGGCGTCCGACCGCTGTTGCAGGCTGTAGAGCCGTTGTAGAGCCACCCCTCGAAACCAGCTATCGAGGCTAGAGCGCAGGATCGGTTCAGCATCTGGCAAAATCCGCAGGGGATTCCCCCACAGGCCCTCCAACACATCGGCAGCGGGGGCCAATTCCAAAGTGGAGATCTCTGTCCAGTAAGAAAGTGCCTGAGCCACATCTTGTTGATTGGCTGCAAGGATCCCGGTTCTGAGACGGAGGGCGTCGAGTTCCAATTGCAGGCGATAGAGACCCAGAGATCTGGGGATGGGTGGGTTCTCGTCCATATCCCTAGATTGGGCATCCCTAGATTGGGCATCCCTAGATTGGGCGGGTTGCAACTGTTCCAACCTTTGCAGCCGGGTGGTCAGGCTCTCAGTGGTTTTGGCGTAGCGCTTGGCGGCATTCTCCACCACATCAGCTCCCAGCAAAGGACGGGCTATGCTCTGATACTCAGGATCATCCAGCGTCCGAGCAGCTTGCAGCGACAGATGGGTCTGGATCAGATCCAGTTGCGTTTGGGGGGGAGCTTGAAACCAACTGTTGAGCAGCGATAGCCCCGCCACCACCACCACCAGCACAGTCAGCAGATTGAGCAGGATCCGACGGGGTGCAAGCATTGTTTTCATAGGGTGACAGGGGCAATAAGGCTGGGATCCAATTCTATAGGGGGATCCCGTCAACCTTGTCCAAAAACCTAGGGTGCCAAAAACCTAGCATGACTGCTCATTCATCCAATGCAGGGCGCGATTCCAAGCCCACCAGGGATCCGGGTCTTGCAGCTTTTGTTGGCAGGCTCGGCCACTGACATAGCCGCCGTGTCCCCCATATTGAGTCAACAGCAGATCAATATGAGGATTTTGCCCCGCAATGGCTTCTAAGTCTGGGATCAAAATTGGGTCAAAGATGGGATCATCAGCGGCGTAGATGATCAAAGTGGGCTTCTCGATCTGGGGCAACCAGGGCAGGGGACTGGAGGCTTGGTAATAGGCTTCTACGGTGTCAAAACCGAGTCGGGGAATGACGAACTCATGGTCAAACCCTCGGATGGAGGTGGCTCGGGGAATAGCCTCAGTATCAAAATCGTTGGGATGATAAGCGGCCAACTCCCGGATCAGCTTTTGCAGATTGCGGGTGATCGATTGTTCTAGATAACGGCCTGTGGGATGAGCCTCCAGGTAGCGCAATGACCGATCCCCATCGAGGTTGGGACACAACACCACCCCACCCGCAATGGGATCCCCCCACTGTTGGGCGGTATGGATGCCCCATAAGGCCAATTGCCCCCCGAGGGAATAGCCCCCCAGCCAGATCGGATCTGGGCAGCCCAAGTCGCGGGCTTGGCGAGCGATGCAGACAAAATCTGGCCCTTCGTGGATCCCATCGGAGGTGAGGGCAGATGACATCTGTGCCGATCGGCCATGCGCCCGCCAATCAAAGAGCACCACTGCATAGCCGCTTGCGTAAGCCTTGGTGCCCCAAGATCGCAGCAAACCCTGATCCTGCAAACTTCCCGTAATGCCATAGGTGGCCACCAACGTTCCTCGGGCCTGGGCCGGAATAGCTACCCAGCCAAACAACGGGATCCCATTGGATCCTGTGAAAACCTGCTCTCGATAGGCAGGCTCCGGGTCTGTCAAAGTGTGTTGCCAGTAGCGATGAAACCGAAAGGCTCCATACAGCGTCATCAGCAGTCCCTGCCTGAGAAACCAAGGGGGAGAGTAAGTGGGAAAATGCACAGAGGTTGGGATCCTTTGTCAGGTAGATGAGCCCAATATCGCCCCAACTCTAGCCTGAATCCCTGTCAGGATTGCCCAGAACGGATCGCCTTTAGCACTATCTGGGATCCCAACTAAGGCTGTCTATTTTTTGTGATCGCTAACGATAACTTGACTGGGGTAGCAGGCAAACTCCCATCACAGGGATCGCTTGTTGTTCCCTTTGATCAAATTAAAGTTTTTGATCAAATTAAAGTTTGATCAGATCTTAAATTTTCTATCTCACTAAAAACTCAGAATTATTCGAGACCAAGAAAGAGATGCCAAGGGTATCTGAATACGGGACAGACGGGACTCGAACCCGCAACTTCCGCCGTGACAGGGCGGTGCTCTAACCAATTGAACTACTGTCCCTTGTGCTGTCCAGCCCAGATGCTTGGTTCAGCGAATTACAATTATTAGGGATCCCATTGATGTTTGTCAATCACTATACTGCTACCATGTCTAATCTTTTTTCTGGCCCGCTGGCTGACCAACAGCACCAACTCCTCATGGATGGGCCGCGCCACGGGATCCCGACAGCGGTGATGCAACAGGTGGTGAACTTGCTCACTCAGGTGGCCCAAGACCTCGACCATCGCACCTACTACCTGCTGCGCTATCCTCAAGGAGCTTGGCTGGTGATCGAAACGCCCCCCTCGGGATCCTGGATTCCTGCCTTTGGTCATGAGGCTGATGCCGAGGACACCCGCCATCGCTTGGGATCCCAGGCTCAGGTGGGGGAAGACAATGCCGAACTGTTGGTGGAGTCGATGGGGGTGTTGGATCTGTTGTTCCTGATTTTGGGGCTGCAACAGAGCACTGGGATCTTGGTCTATGACACCCTCGGTGATCGGCAAAACGCCAAGACCATCGCCCAAACCGACCTCAAACAACGGTTTCAGCAGCAACTGGAACAGGCACAACCTCGCCCCAAAGGATCCTCTCGTCTAGCCTAAATCTTTCCCACTTTTTGTCCCCATTACCAGGCCATTGCAGTCGTTCCCATGTCTTATCTACCTATCGAAAACTATGGCATCATCGGCAACATGCAAAGCGTCGCCTTGGTGGGGATGAATGGATCCATCGATTGGTTGTGCTTGCCCCGATTTGACTCCCCCAGCCTGTTTGGGGCGATTTTGGATGATGCCAAGGGAGGCCGGTTCCAGATCTGTGCATTGGGGGAAAATGTCAAAAGCCAGCAGTTTTACTGGCCCGATACCAATGTGCTGGTCACTCGGTTTGTGTCTGAATCGGGGATTGGGGATGTGGTGGACTATATGACCGTGGGTCTCAAACCTGGGGAAACCGGCTATCACTGGTTGATCCGGCGGGTGCGAGCGGTGCGGGGATCCATCACCTTTCGCATGGTCTGTCGGCCTGCGTTTAATTATGGCCGGGATCCCCATGACACCAAGCTGATCGGCTGTGGGGCCAATTTTATTAGCTCAGGGTTGGCCCTGGAGTTGACCGCCCGCATCCCGCTGGAGATTGATGGGGATGGAGTGATCTCAGAGTTTACCCTCGAAGAGGAGCAAACCACCTTTGTGGTGCTGCAAGAGGATCGAGATCTGGCCTCTTGCGACATTGTGGAGCAGCAGCGGGCGGATGAACTGTTTCTGGATACGGTGCAGTATTGGCGGCACTGGCTCTCCCAATGCACCTACACCGGACGCTGGCGGGAGATGGTGCATCGCTCTGCTCTGGCCCTGAAGCTGCTCACCCATGAAGCCACTGGCGGCATCGTGGCAGCAGCCACCACCAGCTTGCCAGAGCAATTGGGGGGCGGTCGCAACTGGGACTATCGCTACACCTGGATCCGGGATGCTGCTTTCACCATCTATGCCCTGATGCGGATTGGCTTTACCGAGGAGGCCGCCCGATTTATGCACTGGATCGAGGAGCGCACCCACGCCCTTAATCCTGATGGATCCCTGCAATTGATGTATGGTCTGGATGGCACCCATGATTTGACAGAAGAGATCCTCGATCATCTGGAGGGCTACAAGGGATCCTCTCCGGTGCGGATTGGCAATGGGGCCTATGACCAGTTGCAGCTAGATATCTATGGGGAATTGCTGGATTCGGTCTATCTCTTTAATAAGTATGGGATCCCGATTTCCTACGACTTTTGGACACAGCTGCGTAAACTGGTGGATTGGGTCTGTGACCACTGGCAGCAGCCGGATGAGGGGGTCTGGGAGGTACGGGGCGGGCAGCAGCACTTTGTCTATTCGCGGTTGATGTGTTGGGTGGCGTTGGATCGGGCCCTGCGGCTGGCCAACAAACGCTCCTTTCCGGCAGATCGGGCCAGATGGGAGCAGGTGCGGGATGTGATTTATGAGGAGATCATGGCCAAAGGCTGGCATGAGAAGTTGCAAACCTTTGTGCAAGCCTACGGCAATGAGGCGCTGGATGCGTCGGCCCTGATCATGCCACTGGTACTGTTTTTGGCCCCCTCGGATCCCCGCATGATCAAAACCTTGGAGGCGATCAACCGTCCGATCCGGCTGGGGGGCTTAACGGCTGGGGGCTTGGTCTATCGCTATAACACCGACGACACCGACGATGGCCTAGAAGGATCGGAGGGCACCTTCAACATCTGCTCTTTTTGGATGGTGGAGGCCATGACACGGGCGGGAGCTGCCGATCCGAGCTGGCTAGAACGAGCACGCCTCTTGTTTGAAGAGATGCTGGGTTATTCCAACCATGTCGGGTTGTATGCCGAACAGATCGGATCCAGTGGCGAAGCATTGGGCAACTTTCCCCAAGCCTTTACCCATCTGGCTTTGATCAGTGCCGCCTTTAATCTGGATCGCGCCTTGGGTCAGCGGGATTGAGGCCAAAAAACCCCCCTTCAGACCAGAAGAGGGGGGATCAAACTGGATCCAGTCTTATCAGCTAGAGGGATCAGTTCACGGTCAAATTGATCAGAGAGATCGTTTCATTGCTTGAGTTGGACACCACCACTTGATTGCTGCTGGGCACAAACTTGATCCCTTCTGGCTCCAACTGAGCCGAACGATCATTGCCAATCACAAAATCTGGATCCTCAGGATCCGTCACCAAAGGCACCAGATCCAACAAAACGATAGTGCTGGGATCCGTGACGTCGTGAATGACGATGGCATCAGAGCGTTCCAGTACGGTAAAGGCTAGAGTTCGGCCCAAAATCACCCCCACATCGAGGTTCTCTGGCTCCGGCCCCTTGTTACGGCAGCGTTGCGGCAGGCTTTCACCCACCACGGCTTCCTCGATAGAGTTTCCGCTATCTCCCAAAAACGCCCCTGAGCTGGCATCAAACACAGAAATACTGCGGGCACCAAAGGGGCTACCGATTCCTGCTCCGTTCAATTCGACCGCCACGTTGTCTTCATCGGCTGTGACAAAGAAACCCTGTGGGGTAATTGCCACACCATCAGGCTCACGAGACGACACAAATGACTCTAAGGTGGCATCAGCATAGCCATTACTAGACTGGCAAGGGGCATCGCCGATTCTGCCCTCTAAGAAACCCTCGCCCGCCCGCTGGCCCAAATCAAAATTGACCACCGAGAATCCACCCGGCTCAAGGCTACTGATATCAATGCGGGCAACAGCATTGTTCTCTTGCAGGGTTGCCAAGATGTAGCTGCTATCAGGGCTGATCACCACGGTTTCGGGTTGGGGATCCGTCGGGAACACTGGGATCCCCTCCGGTGAAATTGCCACCTCTTCGATCACTGTCAGGTTCTCAGGGCCATTGCTCAGATCGATGACAGAGACGGATCCGGCCCGGGGGCTGGGCAGATTTTCTTCGTCCTCTTCATCCTCGTTGGCCACTGCGGCAAACTGGCCGTTGGGGGCGATGTCTATCGAATCCGGCCCAATGCCGACGGTCACTTCTCCAATCACGGTCAGATCCGGCAGACTAACAGCCACGACCTTGCCAGGTACCTCATTAAAGGTATCGAGATTGGCATCATCATCATCTTTGATCCCCACCAGGGCAAAGGATCCATCGGGACTAATCGAGACCCCTGTGAACTCTGCGGCAGTCGAGTTTTCTGGGAAATTGGCTTCGGGTAGCTCGATTTGATTGACGAGGGATAAGCTTGTGCCACTGATCCCCACCAGATTGATGCCAGTGCCGCCCACCACCACCGCCAGGGATCCATCGGGGGTAACATCCAACAACTCTCCCCCATTAACAGCAAGGCTGGCTACCGTTTCCCCTTGCACCGAGAAGCCAGCAGTGGGGAAAGGGGTGGCTCCAGGAATGGGCAGAGGGGTATCTGCTGTCACATTGCAGGACAGCCCCAAAATATCTTCACAGATGGTGTTGATGCTCTCGGCAGTGGGGGTTTCAACACTCAAGAAAACCGCTAGGGCTACCCCCAAATCTTCAATCTCACCGGGATTGCCATCGCCATTGAGGTCAAAAGCAGCCAGCGGATCCGACCCTGCTCCGATGATTTGAGCCTCACTCAGGGTCACCCCCACCACATCGCTAGCAATGGCTTGAATTTCGCTAGTGCTGGCCTCCCGGTTCAAAAATAGGGCTAGGGCCACCGCCAAATCTTCAATCTGGAAGGACTCAGGATCCCCATCAAAGTAGAGGGTGACGCTGTCATTGGGGGTGGTAGCAGGAGACAACTCAACAGATGAAGACACAGGATTGGAGCCATTGGATCCACAGCTCTGCATAGCCAGCAGCAACAAACTGGGAAAGAGCAATCGTCCTGTGTTGTGCAATGTGTTTTGCAGCAGAGGCAAGACCGGGTTGATCAATTTCATAAAAACTACATTCCTCTGAATATAGAACCGCAGATAAACGCCAAATGGATCCAGCGGATCAAGGTCTGGGATCCAGCGGATAACCCCTAGCATCTCATGAAAGTTCACCTGGTCGTTGGGGATTGAAGGTTGTCTCTGTTGCCTCTCTAGGGTTTTGATAGCGATCTTGCTTGCCTTGGAACTGAGAAAAATAGAAACTATTGATCACTGAGGGAAATAATGGGCTCGGGATCCCCATGTTTCCCCCTGGCAGCTCTCAGGGAATTGGCGTTCAAACACGGTATGATGAGAAAGTCTTCATGCAGCTTAATGCTTCATGACACTAGATTCTGGACAGATTTGTCCGACAGACACGGTTTTGTGGCCTGTTTTTTCTACACACTGTTACCAACCCAGGGTTAACTCATGCTGGCTCTTAAAATCGCCGTTTATATCGTTGTCATTTTCTTCGTGGCCCTGTTTGTCTTTGGTTTTTTGAGCAACGACCCGTCTCGTAACCCCAACCGCCGCGATATGGAGTAAGACCGCTTTCGGTATCTTTTCTCTGTTGCGGTTTTCCGAAAGACGGCACAATGAAGCCATGACACCTGCGGGAACTCATGGCTCTTTTAGATACTTCAAAATTGGTTTTGCTGAGCGGCAAAGGGGGCGTTGGTAAAACCACCCTTTCGTGTGCATTGGCTCGTCAACTGGCCCGTGCTCAGCCTGACTCTCGCATCCTGCTGATCTCGACAGATCCGGCCCACTCGTTGGGGGATGTGTTGGGTTTTGAGGTGGGAGATCAGCCTGTGTTGCCGCCGGATCTGGGCAATTTGGAAATCCGAGCGTTGGATGCGGAAAAGCTCTTGACAGCCTTCAAGTCAGTCTATGGTCATGCGCTGGAGCTGATTGCGGAGCGGGGCAGTTGGTTTGAGCGAGATGATCTGCTGCCCATTTGGGATTTGGCTTGGCCAGGGGTGGATGAGTTAATGGCCATCTTGGAGGTCAACCGCCTCTTATCCAAAAATGTGGCGGATACTGTCATTTTGGACACAGCTCCGACCGGGCATACCCTGCGGCTATTGGAATTGCCGGACTTTTTGGACAACATCTTGGGGGTGTTTTCCACCTTTCAGGCCAAACATCGGGAGATCAGTGAGACCTTGACGGGATCCTACCGAGGGGATGAGGCGGATGATTTTTTGGCCCAATTGCAAGCGGAATTGCAGGGGGGGCGGGCACGACTGATGGATACCCAAAGCACGGCGGCCTGGTTGGTGATGATCCCAGAGCAACTCAGCATCGACGAGACGGGTCGATTTTGCACCGCCCTGCAAAAACGGCAGGTGCCCATCGGCGGCATCCTGGTCAATCAGGTATTGAACTGTGCGACGGAGACGGGATCCCTGACTCAGGTGCGACAGCAGCATCAGGCGGAGCTGTTGAGGATTTTGGCGAAAAACCTAGAGGCTTTCAGCATCTGGATCTCGGGCTTTCAATTGCAGGAGCCGATTGGCGGAGCAGCCCTCGATCAGGTGGCGGATGGGTTGGTGCCTCTGGCAGACTTTCTGGCCCAGCATTTACAGATCTCAGCTGAGGAGCCACTTTCTGAGGCTGGGATCCCCACTCTTCTCTCAGATGCTCACTTGCCGGATCCTCTCACCCAAGGGATCCGATTGGCCCTGACCGGTGGCAAAGGGGGGGTGGGCAAAACCACAGTGGCGGGATCCCTGGCTTGGGGCTTGGCCAAGGCGCATCCCGACCGCAATATCTTGGTGGTCTCCATCGATCCGGCCCACTCGCTGGGGGATCTGTTCCAAACTCCACTGGCTCAGGATCCCGTGGCGCTGTTGCCCAATCTGTGGGGGCAAGAGATCGATGCTAATACGGTCATGGAGCAGTTTAAGCGAGATTATCTGGATGATATTGTCGCCATTTTGGGGGGAGAGTCCGCCGGAATTGAAGTGCAATATGACCCGCAAGCGTGGCAGCGGATGTTTGAGATGCCCCCCCCTGGACTGGATGAGGTGATGGCTCTACTGACGGTCTTGGAGCAGATGGAGTCGGGCCAGTTTGACCTAGTGGTGCTGGATACTGCGCCGACCGGCCACCTGTTGCGGTTTTTGCAGATGCCGGAGGCGTTGGAGGGCTGGGTCAAGCTGGCCCTGAAGCTGTGGCTGAAATATCGGGATCGGGTGGGACGGCCCGAATTGGCCCAACGGTTGCGGGGGCTGCTCAAGCAGGTGCGGGAACTGCGGGAACAACTGACGGATCCCAGCTTTATTACCTTTATCCCCGTTTTCAACCCCGAAAAGGCAGTGTTGGCAGAAACCGAGCGGCTGGTACTGGCCTTGGATGAGCTGGGGATCCCGCATCCTTATGCCGTGCTCAATCGGGTTTGGGTGACCAGCCAAGATGCCTTTGGTCAAGCGGTCAGCGAACGGCATCGCCAGATTCTCCGCTCATTGGGTGAGCATTTGCCCGATCAAGCGATGATTGAGATTCCCTTTTTGGCGGATCCCAGCTTAGAGACAATGGGATCCTACCTGTTGGGCCGTCCTTCTTGATAGTGCTTGATAGTGGAGTGGAGAATACCCTGCTCAATCCAGGGCACGGAGCCAGTGGGTCAAGGCTTCTAAGGATCCCAGATCCAGCAACGCCTCCCCCAGCTCTTCCAGCGTTTCCACAGACAAAGACCGGATTTGAGCCTCGATCTGCTGAGGCACTATCCCAAATCGTCGCCGAGCTAAACGAAGCACCAAGTCAGTCTCTCTCAGGATCCCTTGGGTCAGTCCCTGCTGGATCCCGCTTTGGATCCCTCGTTGTTCACCTCGTTGTTCGCCTCGTTGTTCACTTTCTTCGACAAGGGCTTGATAAGTCACCGATTCACGCATCACATCCTCCCGCAAGAGCTGTCGCATCAGATCCTTGTTAAAGCGTAATCCACCCAGCAGATAGGTGTAAGCGGCCAAGTTAGCCCGTTGCGTTTGCTGGGGTAACGCCTGGATCCCTAAGGCCACTAGCCTCAAGATTTGTTCAGGTTGTTCTGCTCGCCCCAAAATCGCGAACGGCCACAAGCTGGGATCCTGCAATAATACTTCGGCGGGTTCTTCCCAGAGCCGCACCACTCGATAACGATGCAAGGTTGTCTGACTATCAAAACAGTCAATCTGCACCAACTGGGATCCCGTTTCTCGCAAAAACAGCACCACCTGCATCACATCACAGTCGTGTTGTCGCCTCAGCCGCACGTAGTAATCCAACATCCGCAGCGGCATTTCTGGGTCAGGAGCAGTTTGGAACTCCAAATGCAGAATCTGGGATCCCACTCGCAGGAAGCTGACAAAATCTGCCCGGATGGGTTCGACAGAAAGCTCTGCTTTGAGAATTTGAATCGGTTCTGATGGCTCCCCCACCAGCCAACGCACCACTGGCAAGGGATCCGATTCGACTAGGGCTTTGCAGATATTGTCGTAGACCATGAGGGAATTTTAAGGTATCGCTCCATTCAGATGCGCCTCCTTGTAACTCAGAAGCACGGGATCCCCAGTGAGTGGGCAAACCTGACGATATTCATGAAGGGATGTCACAGGGATTAACGCAGGGATCCCGGTTGCGCCCTAAACTCCTTCATCAGTCGCTAAAAACCTTAATAAATCAAGCATCTTGGTTGTCAGTCACCCCAAGCTGGCCCACACTGAAGAGGCGAAAATTCTCCTTCAGGGCACACAGATATGAAATTGGCGTATTGGATGTATGCAGGCCCAGCCCACATCGGCACCTTGCGAGTGGCTAGCTCCTTCAAGAATGTCCACAGCATCATGCACGCCCCCCTCGGAGACGACTATTTCAATGTGATGCGCTCAATGCTGGAGCGGGATCGCAACTTTACCCCCGTCACCACCAGCGTTGTGGATCGCCATGTCTTAGCCCGAGGATCGGACGAGAAGGTGATCAACAACATCACCCGCAAGGACGAAGAAGAGCAACCCGACTTGATCGTGCTCACCCCCACCTGCACCTCCAGCATTCTGCAAGAAGATCTCAACCACTTTGTCAGCCAAGCCCAGTTGGTCTGCAAGGGAGATGTGATGCTGGCCGATGTCAATCACTACCGAGTTACCGAACTCCAGGCCGCCGACCGCACCCTGCAACAGATCGTCGAGTTTTATGTCACCAAAGCCCGCAAATATGGCGAACTGCCCGCCAGCGGCCCTATCCCCAAAACCGAACGTCCCTCCTGCAACATCATCGGCATGTCAACCCTGGGCTTTCACAATGCCCACGACCTGCGAGAGCTAAAAGTTTTGATGCGGGAGCTAGACATCGACATCAATCTGGTCATTCCTGAGGGAGCCAGTGTTCATGACCTCAAGCACATGGGCCGAGCCTGGTTCAACATTGCCCCTTACCGCGAACTGGGGCCGATGACCGCCAGCTATCTGGAAGAGCAATTTGGCACCCCCTCGATCCAGCTCACGCCAATGGGGGTGGTGGAGACCGCCCGCTTCATCCGTAAAGTCCAAGAATTGGTCAACGCCCAAGGGGGATCCGTCAATTACGAGCCCTACATCGAGCATCAGACCATTCATGTCTCCCAAGCAGCCTGGTTTTCTCGCTCCATCGACTGCCAA
>JAAUUM010000167.1 GCA_012031565.1 Synechococcaceae cyanobacterium SM2_3_2 | reverse complement strand
TCGTCCGGGCAGGAGGTCTTTGATACGCTCCCATTGGTCGTCACGGAGCCCGTATCGTCGGGTTGTCATCTCGCTATCTCCTCTTGTCTCACCTCCTCTACTTTATCTAACTGATGACACACCCTAGGCATGGTGAGATTGATGCTCAGAAGGTTGGCTTGAACTTCTCATACATCCTCTACTGCAGCTGGGCAGGTCGAGCCTATGGCAGCAGTATCTCTGAGCTGGATTCTGGTTTTTCAGCAATTGCAGTTAGATCTAGACTGGATTTGACCTATAATACAATGCTATTGGCAAAAAAGCTGGTGTAGCTCAGTTGGTAGAGCAGCTGATTTGTAATCAGCCGGTCGCAAGTTCGAGTCTTGTCACCAGCTTCTTCATGCATTCGTTGAAAATACTCGTTGCAAAATAGTCGTACCAAACCAAGATTCCTCATTAATCTGACGAAATCCCTTGCCAGAGGATGAAAAGTGATCTGAACCACCAGTTCGAGCCTGTTACTTTCTATCTTAGATTTCCAGTCAATGTCCAGGTTGGTCTCAATCTTTTTGGACTTTATCTGGACAGTGAAAACTTGAATCTCTGGTATTGTTTGCTCAGCTTGAGCCCTTAAAATGATGGGACTAGCCCGAGAGAGGCAGGATTCTTAGCTGAGAGTATCTTGTACTTCCTAGTCTTCATCAACCCGTACCTTTACTGAGGCTAACAATGGTTTGGCAACTACTGACTTGGCCTGCGCAGAGCTTAATCTGGCTAGCAGAAAAAATCCAGGAACGGGCCGATGTCCACCTGGATCATAAGGAAAATCTCCAAAAGGAGCTGACAGCGCTTCAAATCCAACTCGATCTCGGAGACATTGACGAAGATACCTATACAGAGAGGGAAGAAGCCATTCTGTTGGCTCTGCAAGAAATCACTGATGCGGAAGACCAAGCCGCTCTCAACTTAATCAATGAAGAGTTAGCCAATGAAGAAGTCAATCAAGAATTAGAATTAACAGACCAGAATTAGCAAATGAAGAACAATTGGATCCCCCCTGATGATCTTAGTGTATTAAAGAGATGGAGAATGTTCACAGGAGCAGGTGAAAGCATTGATGATATCTCACTGCTAAATAAATTACCCATAACTGATCACACGCTCTAGACGATATGCGAAAAGTAGTAGTCTGAGTGAGATGAGACCTTCAAGGCTCCATGCAGTCATACCCCAGTGACTCAACTGATACAGAATGGTGTCTTCTGGAACCCTTGATTCCCCCTCCCAAAGCGGGGGGACGTCCCCCCAGCACCAACATGGATCTGTAATGCCATCTTCTATGTACCGGCCATCCCTGGCGTTACCTGCCCTATGACTTTCCCGCTTGGTCAACGGTCTATTATTACTTTCGTTTGTGGCGAGATTCAGGGGTGATGGAGCAGATGAATCACACCCTGCGAGAACTTGTCAGACTCCAGGCTGGCCGTCAACCTCAACCCAGAGGTGGGTCAATCGACTCTCAAAGTGCCAAGACCACGGAAAAAGGGGGAGGCGAGGCTTTGATGGGGGCAAGCAGCTCAACGGTCGCAAGCGTCGTATCTTAGTCGATACGTTGGGCTTGGTATTGATGGTCGTGGCGACAGCCGCCAACATTCAAGACCGGCAGGCAACGGGGTGGTTGTTGACGGATGCTCATTTGTGTGGAGTCCAGTTGAAAGAGATGAAAGTGTGGGCTGGCCACGGATAGACGGGAACGTTTGTGGAGGAGGAGGCTCAGCTCTAGGAGCTTGATTTACAGATTGTGCGCCAACAGGGGAGGGGGTTTAAGGTGTTGCCGAGGCGGTGGGTGGTGGAGCGAACATTTGCTTGGCTGAGTCTGAACCGGCGGTTGAGTCGAGACTACGAACAATTGGAGGCCGCCACAGAGGCTTGGGTCTATCTAGGCATGGTGAGATTGATGCTCAGACGGTTAGCTTGAACTTCTCATACATCCTCTAGTTTTGCAGTTGGCGGATTTGCTCTAGGGTGAGTCCAGTGACAGCAACAATTTGGGCAGGATCCATGCCTGTGGCCAAGAGATTTCGGGCTACCAGTTGGATCCCTTCGTTGGTCTTGGGTAACTGGTGAATCACCACAATCGCCCCATTCAATCCCCTCGGTAAGTGATGGATCCCTTGTTCTCCCGTTGCCCCAAACAGATTCAGGATCCGCTCTGAGGCAGTCGAGGTCAGGATCCAGACATAAGGAATAACTTGGGATCCCTGTCGATGTTGCACTTCACGCTTGAATGGGCGAGGGATCCTACTGATTCTGGGCTTTCCCATGCAAAAGCTAATCGGGCATCAGGGTGTGGTTGAGCGGGCCACCATTGGTATAGAGCAAAGCCCGTTTCGGCCCGTGGATGGGATCCTCCACAATAATGGTCTGATCGCGGCCCGCCCCCAAAGAAACGATGGCGATGGGCACCTGCATTAGATGAGCCAAAAACTTGAGGTATTGGGTCGCAGCCGCTGGTAACTCCTCCAAAGAGCGACAGTTTTCGGTGGAGGTATTCCAACCAGGCATCGTCTCGTAGATCGGCTGGCAGCGGGCAAAGGTTCGGGCATCGCTGGGAAAATGATCGATCATCTCCCCATCACACTGATAGGCCACACAGACCTTGATCTCGTCCAGTTGATCCAGCACATCCAGCTTGGTAATGGCCAAACAATCGAGACCATTCACCCGCACGGCATAACGACCAATCACCGCATCAAACCAACCGCAGCGCCGCCGCCGTCCTGTGGTAGTGCCAAACTCTGCCCCTCTATCCCCCAAGTGATTGCCGATGTCATCCTGTAATTCAGTGGGAAACGGCCCTTCTCCCACACGGGTGGTATAGGCTTTGGACACCCCAATCACCCGATCGATGGAGGTCGGCCCGACCCCAGCTCCCACACAGGCTCCCCCAGCAATCGGATGGGAGGAGGTGACATAGGGATAGGTGCCAAAATCCAAGTCGAGTAGAGTGCCCTGAGCCCCTTCAAACAGGACATTCTTGCGCTCATCGATGGACTTGGCCAGCATCAGTGCCACATCTGCCACATGAGGCCGCAGCCGCTCGGCATAGCCCAGATACTTATCAATCACCACCTCGGGATCCAAGGGGGGGAGATTATAGATCTTTTCTAGCAGGACATTTTTATAAGGCACAGCCCAGCGCAGCCGCTCCCGCAGATCATCGGGGTGCATCAAATCAATCATGCGGATCCCCATCCGCTCGGCCTTGTCAGCGTAGGTGGGGCCAATGCCTCGCCCCGTGGTGCCCAAGCGATAGTCCCCCCGCCGCTCTTCTTCGGCCACATCGATCAGGCGATGATAGGGCAGCGTTACATGAGCTGTCTCAGCGATAAATAGATTGCTAGCTGAAACCCCCAAGGTTTTGAGTTGCTCCAACTCTCCCAACAGAACTTCAGGATCGATGACGGTGCCGCTGGCGATCAGGCATTGGGTCTTGGGATACAAGATGCCCGACGGAATCAGATGAAGCTTAAAAGTCTGGGATCCCACCACCACCGTATGGCCAGCATTGACTCCCCCCTGATACCGAACCACCACATGAGCGTTCTCGCTCAACAAATCCGTGATTTTGCCCTTTCCTTCGTCACCCCACTGGGCACCGATCACAACGACATTGGCCAAGGGTCTCTCCTGCTCGAAAGTCAGCGATTACGCACAGGTAAGAGATGCTAGCAATCCCTTCTAGCGATGTCAACGGATTGTAAAGAAAGGGTTAAGGATGTAGGACTGAGCCGAGAGATCCCCACAGCCTATCCTCTTGTCTTAGTTCGCCCTCAATCACCTTAGTGATGGATCCCTAAGCACCCTAGCCTAAGCACTGTAATGGTTAGTAAAGCCGTTCACCAAGGCATCAATGGGGGCAACATCAGGATTATTGAGCTGGGATGCGGCCTCTTGAGAAACCTCGTGTACGATCTCGGGGGGCAGATCCAACATCGTCACCAATGAGCGAAAAGCCTCCAGTTCTGGCACATTCACCACCGGCTCCTCGGGGGTGCGGGCACTGGCAGCGATCACCAGATAGCCCAATTTCAGCACCAGCTTTCGTTCGGGATCCCCTTTGAGCTTGGGGAGCACTTCTTCGAGTGGGATCCGCTGCTGAAAATACTCCTTGAGCTGGGAGGCCAGTTGGGCACGGCGGTCGGGATCCGGCTCAAAGTGGTGGGCCAACTGCGTGGTCATGGTCTCAATTTCACCCGGTTCTAGTACCCCATCGGCCCAAGCCATCGCTGTGACAGCTCGGAGCAGGTTCATCTGGCTGGGGTTGATGGCCGGAGGAGCGGGAGGAGTCACCATAACGCACACCAAAGGGGGTAGAAGCTCTAGTCTAAAGGGTTGCTAGCCAGGAAAGCAGGAGGATGTTAAAAAACGTTGAATCATCGGGATCCTCATGCCGACTGTCCTGATGGCCAAGCCCAATCGACTTAGAGGCAGCAGGCAATGGCAGGATCCCGATGTCGATCGGGCCCAAAAATGTCAAAATAATACTCATTGACCTAAGTAGCCAACTCTAACCATCGATCTATGTGCCAGATTACGCTGCACACCAGATTAAAAAGAGTCTTCTAACCAGGTCAACCTAGAGCCAGGAGAGGTGTCCGAGCGGTTTAAGGATGCAGTCTTGAAAACTGCCGATGTGAAAGCATCCGTGGGTTCGAATCCCACCCTCTCCGTCCTAGCCCTTAGCTTTTTATAGCCACTTCGACACAACCACCTCAGCGTGTCTATCAAGGTCAAGCAGTTGATCTGGATCAGGCGCTCTCGATCAGGAGAACAGTTTGACCACGCTGGTGATGTTCTCGTTACTGTGCCCGTTGGCCAGTGCTTCTCAGTAGATATTCTGGGTAGTAGATATTCTGGGTAGCGGTTGAGAGGGGGATGAGGCTTTTACAATTAATTTAGTTAGCTTAGTTAACAATGAGACATTAAGAGAAACCGACACCAAAAAGTCAGGATAGCCTCATGAAGTAATCGGCTAACAGGTAATCGGCTAATCTGCCTTGCCAGCATGGTTGAGGATGCCATTGAGATAAGCTTGCTCCGCCGTATAGCCCCACGCGAAATAGGGAGAACTTCGTTGGGTCGGCAAAAAGGCCCAGCACAGCTCCTCTGTCTTAAAAAAATAGAGGATCTCCCACCAAGCCTCACCCGGTGCCACATCCTTCACCGCCCGCAAAAAAGGCCCCCGCCGTCGAGCCAACCGTTGCTCCACAAAATAGGGGCCTTCTAGCGGCAAAGCTGCAATGGCATCCACAAATAGCTGCTGAACCCGATGCTCACGCTCTAGCATGGTTCTTCTCCTCAACGATGGCTGGCACCCTCCGGTCTCTCTCCAGTTTCAGAGCTAACGGGTAGAGAGCCTCAGCCCATGCCTGAGCAAGGAGGCTCAGAGCACCGCCTTAAATAGCCAATAACTTAGCACGCCGCAGCCCAGGGGCACCGTCAAGTTATCCAGTCCACTCCAGGAGATCATCTCCAACCCAGCGGCTACGACCCCCACCAGCAAGGCAGCGGGCACCAGCGCCACCGACCAGCCCCACACCCCCGTCAATACCGCCAACACCACCACGGTACTAACCCCGCACATGGTCAGGGATCCCTCCCAGCTCTTACGCAGGGATCCAATCTGATAGGGATGTTTGCCCCATGCTTGCCCGACTAAAGCCGCCAGAGCATCCCCCCAGGTCATGACTAGGATGCCGATCACCGCAAAGGGTTGCAGCCCTCTGGCCGGAAACCAAAATACCCCCAATAGGATCCCGATACTGACCGCATAGAAAAACGTACCAAAACTGTGGCGATTGACCCCGTTCAGGCTCTCCAAAATCTTGACTCGGAAGGAGACCAGCACCAAACCCGCAAAAATCACCGAAAACAGGATCCCTGTCCAGCGGGGCACCTGCAAAAACCAGGCCAGCAGAATGATGTTGCCCACCCCGATATGCACCACTTTGCGAACAATTTCGCTATCCACCTGCCGCCGCCGCAACAGCTCCGCCAGCCCAAAGACCAGCCCCAGCCACAGGCCACAGCAGAGCACTTGCAGCAGTAAGGCCATTTAATTTACTCCTGGGCTTGATAGAAGGTTTCGAGGCTGTGGCGATCTCCCACATAACGCCAATGCCAAGGCTCGTAGCTGATTCCCTGAGCATTATCGCGGGGAAACGACAGCTCAAAGCCAAAACGGGCGGCATTGGTTTGGAGCCAACCAAAAGCAGGTGTCTGCTCAAAACTGACTTCGATATCGGTCTGGGGCATGGAGGCATCCCCCACATCAATGGCATAGCCGGTGTGATGTTCGCTGTAGCCGGGGGGAGCACTCACCTCTGCCCGCTGTTGGGGCCGTTGAGCTTGGTTCTGAGCCCGTTGAAAAAATAAATACTCCTGATCGGCGATGCTGCGAAAGCCCGAGATTGGCACCACTTGGATCCCGGCAGCTAGGGCGGCGGCGGTCATCTCTCGGTAGGCTTGGGCCGCACTCCCCCGCAGCTGGATCCCTCGGCCATAATAAGTTCCCACCGTTACCAACGTCTCGGCAGGAGCTTCTTCATGGGCAAAATGTCCCAGCACCGACAACCGGGATCCCGTTGGTTCCGAGTTGGGCTGGGCTATGGGGATCGGTTCTGGCTGAGTTGCCAGCGGATCCACAGGCGGGGATCCCGGAGATATCACCAGCCCCAGAGCCAGCAACAGCGCTACCGCAATCGCCACCAGTCCACTCCATTGCCACCGCCGGCCCAGCACAAGCTGCTGAACAGTGGCCCAAGGATGTGGTTTGGCAGTTCCTACGGCAGAACGGCGACGGGCAACAGGAATTTCATCAGTCATGCCAACTCTATCTGCCAACTTATTGCCAACTTGTAGGGAAGGGACGGACTGAACCCGCCACCTCCCTCAGATCCTAAGACATCCATCAGCCCACTGCCTCGGGATCCCTTTGTTTATCTTGTTTATCCGGTTGCCTCGGGTAGTTACCAGACCTAGAGCAGGCCCAAGTCTGACAGAATATCGCTGGCGTGGGTATCGGTCTTGACACTGTCATAGACCCTGCTAATCATGCCATCCCCATCGATCACGTAGGTCACTCGGGTGGCATAACCCATGCCATTTCTCTCGGCGTAGAGGTCATAAGCTTTGGTCAGGGATCCATCCACATCGGCCAACAGCGGGAAGGGCAGGCTGTACTTGCTAGTGAAAGCTTGGTGGGAGGCTTCATCATCAATGCTCACCCCTAACACCACCAGATCCTTGTCTTGGTAAGCGGAGTAGTTGTCTCGAAAGCTACAGGCTTCTTTGGTGCAACCAGGGGTATCGTCCTTGGGATAGAAGTAGAGAATCACGGTCTTGCCAGAGAAATCCGAGAGGGAAACGGTGTTGCCCTGGGTGTCCTTGACGGTAAATGCGGGTGCCTTGACTCCAGAAGAAAGTGCCATAGTGAATCCTTTGCCCAAATCATTGAGCCTAAAGCCAAGTGTATTGTCGGGAGTTAGCTGGATCCCGTCAACCCTAATTTTGATAGGGAATCAGGCTGATCACCGGGATCCCGGCGGGGAGATGGTGGCGACCTCCCAATCCTTCCAGTTCCACCACAAAGGCAAACGCTTGTACCCGACCGCCCGCCCGTTGCACCAGAGCAGCGGTGGCAGCAGCAGTGCCGCCCGTGGCGATCAGATCATCCACGATCACCACCCGTTTGGCTGTCGAAAAGACCTGATCCCGCATCTCCAGCGTGTCGGAACCATATTCGAGACTGTAGCTGTGGGAAAGTACGGGTGGGGGCAACTTGCCCGGTTTGCGGACGGGGATAAATCCCAGCTTGAGGTGATGGGCCAGCGGCACCCCAAAGATAAACCCCCGCGATTCAATGCCCACCACCAAGTCAAACTCAATTGAGCTGAGGGCCATCGACATCTGGGCAATGGTGGCCTGCAACCCTGTCGCATCTTGTAGGAGGGGGGTGATATCTCGAAATAGGATCCCTGGCTTGGGAAAATCAGGCACTTCGCGGATCAGGTCTTGCAGGTTCATAAGGCTGAGAGGGCGGATGGAGAAAAAGCAGGATCTGCCAAAGCAGGCGGCTATTGACAAATACTCAGGGTGGGTTGCAACCGACAGACATAGGTGAGATCTGGGGTGGTATTGGGATCCGGTGAAGCAAAGGGGGTGGGGCGAGCCAGGGGAGTTGGGGTGAGGGGTAGGGGCGGGCGTGGGATCTGGACTGGGGGACTGGGGTGGCAGCCCGGGAATAGCTGC